>CAYWVA010000001.1:0-43207 GCA_964461545.1 uncultured Rhizobiaceae bacterium
CGCTTGTCCGGCGGTCGATGAAGCGCTGCGTCAATCGTTCGTGCAAGGCGTCCGAAAGGCGATCCTCGATCTCGCGCGCCCGGGCCTGCCAGTACAGCGGATCGGCGAGCCAGTCTGCCCGGTTGGCTACAAAAGTCCAGGTCCTCACATGTGCGATCCGGTTGGACAAGGTGTCAATATCGCCTTCTGCCCGGTTGCAAAAGCTGAGCTGACGGGCAAACCAATCGTCAGGGATGCGACCCGGTTCCACCATAATGAAGCGATAGATCTGGGCAATGATGTTGGCATGCTCGGCCGCCGAGACGTTTCGGTAATCGGGAATTTGGCACACTTCCCAAAGCCGCACCACAGCCTCTCGGCCTGAACCCAGCGCGACGATGGTCTCGTCCCGGCTCAGCGTGTCGAGCGCAGCAAGGTCCGGTGAGGCCAACGCCCGCGTCAGCCGGGGATGACTGGGGGCAGCGGTGAGCGAGGCCTGAAGCCTTTCGACGGATGAATACTCAAGCTCGTGATTGCGCCACTGCAGTACTCGAAGCGGCTCGAACCGGTGGTCCTCGAGTCGCTCGATCAGTTCAGGCTCGAACGCTTCGGCCTTGCCGGTCACGCCGAAGGTGCCATCATTCATATGGCGACCGGCCCGTCCAGCGATCTGGGCGAGCTCGGCAGCGGTGAGGTTGCGCTGCTGAATGCCGTCGAATTTCCGCCGCGCGGCGAATGCCACATGGTCAACGTCCATGTTGAGCCCCATGCCGATGGCATCGGTGGCCACCAGATAATCGACCTCGCCGGATTGGTAGAGGGCCACCTGGGCATTGCGGGTGCGAGGGCTCAAGGCGCCGAGCACCACCGCAGCGCCGCCGCGATGGCGGCGGACGAGTTCGGCAAGGGCGTAGACCGTCTCGGCGGAGAAAGCGACAATGGCCGAGCGCCGCGGCAGGCGGGTGATCTTCTTCTGGCCGGCCCAGCTGAGCCTTGAAAAGCGCGGTCGGCTGATGAAACGGGTGTCGGGAAGCAGGTCCTCGACCGCTCCGCGCATTGTCTGGGCGCCAAGCAGCATGGTCTCGTCGCGGCCGCGCCGATGGAGCAACCGGTCAGTGAAGATGTGGCCGCGCTCGAAATCGCCGGCGAGCTGGACCTCGTCGATGGCCACGAACGAAACCTCGATGTCGGACGGCATCGCCTCTACCGTGCATACCCAGTAGCGCGGCTCGGGCGGTATGATCTTTTCTTCCCCCGTCACCAGCGCCACTGCACCATCGCCTGTCCGCAGACGCACTCGGTCGTAGACCTCGCGTGCCAGCAACCTGAGCGGCAAACCGATCATGCCGCTCGGCGAGCCAAGCATGCGCTCGACGGCCAGGTGCGTCTTGCCGGTGTTGGTGGGCCCAAGGACGGCGGTGACGTTGCGGGCAGCAGGCATGAAACAGTGACCGGAAACTCAATCCACGAGGTTGCAGTTACGATGCGGGCGATCGCTGGCGCTTGCTTGACCCTATCGGCGTCCTTTCCGATGTATGGGTCTGGAACCACTTGTTCAACCTCTTGAACGTAGCACGAACAAAATTTGACCGAATCAGGGAATGGGTGCCTGTTCGTTCTTCGTTCGCGGGTGGTTCACCGTGAATCGGCAGTAATCCACAGGTTTTCCACAGGTGTCTCGTTCGGTACGATGGGCCGCATGCCTGGAGAGGGCCTGCCAGAGTAAACCGGCGGTAGGCTTTCTCTAGCCGGCGGCAGCCGTGGTCGTTAAGGATGCGGAGAAAGCACGAACGGATCATGGCCGAATCGCTCTGGGCACAGCGTTCCCGGTTTATCCCAGTCCTATTTTGAGAGGTTTGAGGGTCGATTCCGCAAAATGTGGTTAGACTAGTTGTACGCGCAGCGCGATGAGCGTGCAGCCGACTGCTTCGCTGTTAACGGTTCGTCCCGTCTCGGGACAAGAGGGCGGGCTCTTCAGGTTAATCCCCCCGCCCCCGGTAGCCCGCAGCGATGCGGTTGCGCCCGCCCCGGCGACGGCCCATAAAAGGCCGTTCTTCAGAGCGACGAGGTATCCCCGATGAGCACGGAGATCAGCGTCGGCGAGGCGATCGTCGAACTGCTCGAGGCCTATGGCGTCGACACGGTTTTCGGTATTCCCGGCGTGCACAATGTCGAGATGTACCGGGCCTTGCCGCGCTCTAAGATCCGCCACGTCTTGACGCGCCACGAGCAGGGCGCGGGCTTCATGGCGGACGGCTATGCCCGGGCCACCGGCCGGCCGGGCATTTGCTTCACCATTACCGGCCCGGGGCTCACCAACATTCTCACGCCCATGGGTCAAGCGTGGTCGGATTCCGTGCCGATGCTCGTCATCTCCACCGCCCTCGACGTCGCCGACCAGGCCTTCGGTCGCGGCCGCCTGCATGAGATGCGCGACCAGCGCGGTGCGGCCCGTTGCGTGGTCGAACCGGCCGTCACTGCGAATTCGGGCCACGACGTCCAGGACGCCATGGCTGCGGCGTTTTCAGGCTTTGCCAGCACACGTCCGCGTCCGGCTTATCTCGAAGTGCCCATCGACGTGCTGAAATCGCCCGCCGCGACAGGCTGGTTACCCAGACTCCTCGCTAAAGCGCCTCATCCGGCACGCGAGGACGTTGCAAAGGTCGCAGCTCTGTTAGGCGACGCTGAGCGGCCGGTGATGATCGTCGGCGGCGGTGCGCGCCGGTTGAGCGCTGCGGTCACCGCGATCGCCGAGCGCGCGGGTGCAGTCGTATTCACCACCATCGCGGCCAAGGGCGTCATGCCCGATGACCATCCGTTGCACGCCGGCGCGGTGCTGCCCAGTGACGCAGCCATCTCGATCATCGAACGGGCCGACGTGGTTCTGGCGGTGGGGACCGAGATTGCCGAAACCGACTTGTGGCACAAGCACATAACCATGACCGGCGCACTGATCCGCGTCGACCTCGATCCGTCGATGCTGGCGCGGCCTTACCCGGCGAGCCTGCCGATCCTTGCCGATGCCAGCGCCACCCTGAATGCAATTATGGCGGCACTGTCGGGACAGGCGGACGGCGTCCAGGGGCTCGCTGCTGCCGACCAGGTGATAGCGCTGCGCCGCGCCTTGGTGGCTGAAGACGATGAGTTGCGCACCACTCTGCGACGTGTGCTGGAGACCATACGGGAGGGGCTTCCCGAAGAGACCATCGTCGCTTCCGACATGACCCAGATTGCTTATGCCGCCAACGAGATCTTCCCCATGAACCGGCCCGGCCAGTGGCTCCATCCGGTCGGGTTCGGTACGCTGGGTTATGCGCTGCCGGCCGCCATCGGCGCCAAGGCCGGACATTCGGAAGCCCCCGTAGCGGCGCTGATCGGCGACTACGGCTTCCAGTATACAGTAGCCGAGCTTGGTACCGCCGCTGAGCTCGGCCAAGCTCTGGTCATCCTCTTGTGGAACAACGACTCCCTCGGCCAGATTCGCGACGACATGGTGAGGAAGGGCATTCAACCCACCGCGGTGACTACCAAGAATCCCGACTTTCAGCTTCTATTCCGGGCCTATGGCTGTTACGCCGAGAAGCCGGCAAGCGTTAAAGAGATCGCTCCGGCAATCGGGCGCGCACTGGCCGCCGATCGCCCGACCCTGATCGAGTTGACCCCGCGCATGGTCGGCCTGTGAACCGACCGGCCGCCGCCGTGGTATTTGACGTTGACGGCGTTCTGCTCGAGCTCACGCCGGCCGAAGAAGATGCTTTTTTCGCCCCGTTCGAGACGCTGTATGGCATCACGGGCCTGTCTCGCGACTGGGACAGCTATCGTGTGCGCAATGACGAGGACATCATCAAGGAGATACTGGAGTGGCACTTTGGCCGCCCGCCAAAGGCAGACGGGGTAGCGCGGCACTTGGGAGAATATTGCGCAGGGCTCGAGGACGGCTACCGCTGCGGTCGCCTCAAGGTCGAGCTGATCCCCGGCGCCCGTGAACTGCTCGATACACTGGCACCCGTGCCCGGGCTGGCGCTCGGGATCGCAACTGCCAATGTCCTGCGCGCCGCTGAGATTCGGCTTGTTGAGGTCGGGCTGTGGGAGCCGGTCAGTGCCTATGCCTGCGGCGCCGATGGCGGCGGCCATAAGCGAGATGTGCTGTCGCGGGTCATCGATCGCCTCGCCGTGCCGCGCGAGCACATCATTTATGTCGGCGACAACCTGAACGATCTTGAAGCCGGACGGGCGACGGGGGTGCATTTTATCGGCTTTGCCGTTGAGCCCTCACGGCGTGACCGACTAACCGCCGCCGGGGCCGAGAACGTGAGCGGCGACCATCGCACCACGCTCGGCCTCATCAACTCGGCGCTGAGCATTCTATGCTGCTGAGCTTCGCCTGCAGCCGCTTGCGGATCGTCTGGCAAAGCCCTGTGAACCGGCTTGTCCTCGACGCGTCTCCGGCGCCGTTCGGCCGCGTGGAGTCTGATCTCGACGAGCCGCGTCTTCTCGGGATGCTTGAGGAACTTCTCCAGTCGACATTACTTTAACGTGGTATGAGGCATCCCCGACAGCCCGCTCAGCTCGCCATCGGGATCAGCTCCTCCTTGCGCCGGGCCATGTAGGCCTGGAGCGCCTCGTCGATGGCCGGGTCCATGGGCGGCGGCTCGTAGTCGGCCAGCAGCCTCTTCCACAGCACGCACGCCCGTTGTGTTGCCGTCCTGGCCCCATCGTCTTCCCAGTTTTCGTAATTGCGCCAGTCGGAGATGAGCGGCTCATAGAAGGCGGTGGCAAAGCGAGCAAGCGTATGGTTTTCGCCGAAGAAATGCCCGCCTGGTGGCACCGCTTTGATGGCCTCCAGAGCCAGTGCGTCGTCGCTGACGTCGAGGGGCTTGAGCGTCTCGGCCCAGGCGCGGATCATCTCGGCATCGATCACCGTCTTTTCCATCGAAGCGGTGAGCCCGCCTTCCAGCCAACCGAGACCATGGTGGACAAGATTGGCGTGGCCCATCACCACCGCCCACAGCGACAGGCCACTTTCGTAAGTGGACTGGGCGTCTACGGTGTTTGAGGCGTTTACGTTGGAGGACCGGTAAGGCAGGTTGAAGCGGCGGGCGATCTGGCCGCCGGCGAGCACCGCCTTGACATACTCCGGCGTGCCGAAGGCCGGCGCCCCGGACTTCATGTCGACGTTGGACGTGAAGCCGCCGAGCATGATCGGGGCGCCTGCCCGCACCATCTGCGAGAACGCGATGACGGCGAGTGCCTCGGCCGTTTGCTGAACCAGGGCGCCGGCGATGGTGACCGGGCTCATAGCGCCAGCCAGAGTGAACGGCGTGATCGCCGTCACCTGCCCGTGCTCGGCGAAGGCCATCAGGCCGTCGAGCAGTTCCTCGTCGACGCGGCGCGGCGAATTGACGTTGAACGACGTCACGACCGAGGGTCGATCCGCCATGTCCTCGAGCCGCAGGCCCTGGCCGATGGCGACCATCTCGATGCCGTCAAGCGCCCGGAAGGCGCTCACCGAGCGGATCATCACCGGCCGGTCGGAGTAGCGCAGAATCGCATACGTGTTGTCCAGGTGGCGGGTGGGAACCGGCAAATCGAGCGGCTCCACGACCGCGCCGCCGATCAAATGGCAGACGTTCAGCGCCTGGTTGAGTTTGATCAGGTCGCACAGCGCCTCATAGGTGCCCGGACGACGGCCGCGCTCGATGTCGGAGATATTGGGAGGACTGCCGACCGTATTGAAATTGATCCGGTTGCCGCCAAGCCAAGTGTTACGCTCGGGGTTACGGGCGCAGAGCGGGATCTTGGCTGGTGCCAGCGCAACGAAATGATCGATCACCTCACGACCGATGCGAACCATCTGACTGGCTTGGTCGACTTCAGCACCATTGGCCTTGAGGATCGCCAGCGCCCGGGCGGAACGGAATTCGAGCCCCGCCTCCTCGATCACCCGATAAGCCGCCGCAATGATCCGCTGCATGGCCTCGGCGTCGAGCACCTCCACCGGCGGCCATGGATTGTCCAGCGGCGGCAGCGGCGCGTTGCGGGGTGCCGCTCGGCTCCGCTCCGGACGAGCGCGGCGGCGACCCTTGTCTTGCTCTTCGCTCATCCTTGGCTCCGCGATCGGATCAGGTCAGACCAGGCGCGGGGACCGTAGCCCAACGGCTGCGGCAAGGCTACCGGCTCGACAACCCCAGATCCCGGACGACCACCACCTTAAACGTCCGCAGCACTTCGTCATGCTCGCGGATCGAGACATATTCGCCCAAGCGGAAGCGGTGATCGGAAAACCGGTAGCCGGTTTCGTCGTCATCCTCGTTGCCGTGGATGTCGTAGTGGAACGCCCAACTCCCGCCAGCCTTGCGCACCAAATGGCCAAGCTCGTCAGGCTCGCCCTCCCAGAAGCGCTTGACCCGGCACCTGTCCCGACTGGCTCGCCAGGCTTCGACGTCGATCCGGTCGTCGTCGTCGAGCGGCGCAACGAACTCGTAGCCGTGGGCGCGGCTGCCCGAGGGGAACTCTTCATCGCGCGCCAGCTCCATCCTGATCCACTTGAGCACTGCCATGTAATCCTCCAACTGAATCTCGCCTTAGTGGGACATGAGAACCGGCACAGTCATGCTTTGCAGGATATACCGGGTGGTGCCGCCGAACACGAACTCGCGCAGGCGGGTGTGTCCATAGGCTCCGATCACCAGGAGGTCGGCCCCAAGGTCGGCCACGTGCACTAGCAGCGCCTGTCCGGCCGTCATGCCGTCCCCCACCACGGTCCCGGCCGACGCCGCCGCGCCATGTCGCGACAGAGACCGGGCCAAATCAGCGCCGAGAAACGAACCGGCCTGTGTCCGCTTGTTCTGGATCTCCACCCAGGTCACATGCACCGCCTCGGCGTGGCACAGCAAAGGTGCGGCATCGAACACGGCGCGCGCCGCCTCGCGGGTGGCGTTCCATCCGATGACCGCAATGCGACCGCAGCTGCTGAAATGACCCGACTGCGGCACCAGGAGCAACGGGCGTCCGGTCTCCATCAACACCCGCTGGGCGAAATCGAGCTCGACGCCGGCTTCGCTATTGCGGTCGACCTGGCTGGCGATGATGAGGTCCGAGCCCAGCGCCCGCTCGACGACCGGGTCAGCGATTAGCGGCGAAGGCGATTCGACAAGCTGCCACTCCCCTTCAAGCCCATTGCGGAGCATTATGTCCTCGAACTGGGCTTTCACCTCCTCGCTGCGCGCGCTGAAAAACTCCCGATGGCTCTCGAAAACCTGCGCCGTCATCTGAAAGCGGGCCGAAGAAGGCAGCCGCACCGCGGGAACGACATAGAGGCCGATGACATGGGCGCCCTGCTTTTGAGCGATGCTTGCGGCAACGTCGAGCAGGACTTGCGTCCGGTTTACCTCGTTGAGGCAAACGAGGATCGTTTTGAACGCCATGGCGAAACCTCCTAGGCTCAAGCGCGATCATATCGCTGGCAGAGACCGAAATGCCAGTCCTTCACCTGAATCGAGCCGGCGGAGTCCGCCACCATCCCGCAATCGGCTGTGCAGCAACGGTGGAACCCGGGGGAGTGGCTAGGCCTTTTCCCTGCTGACACCTGCCACCCATCGTAATATGCCATCACCCAATTCGAAGACCGCCTTCAGTCCAGCCAGCAAGCGCTCACGCATTACCACCTATAACGTGCATCGCTGCCTGGGGGTCGATGGCCAGTTGTCGCCGCGGCGCATCGCGGAGGTGATTGCGGCTTGCGAGCCGGACATCGTGGCCTTGCAGGAGCTCGACGTCGGCCGGCTGAGAACTGGCGGCGTCGACCAGGCTCATGCCATCGCCACCGAGCTCGGCATGGATCTGCACTTCCATCCCGCCGTGAAAGTGATGGAGGAACTCTATGGCGATGCCATCCTCACCGCACGGCCATCCCGGCTGATCAAGGCAGGAGCCCTGCCCGGACCGGCGCGCTGGCCAGAGCTCGAGCCGCGGGGGGTGCTGTGGGCCGTGATTGACATGGACGGCACCGAGCTCAACGTGATCAATACTCATCTGGGCCTGAGCCGGCCGGATCGAAAGGCCCAGGTCGAAGAGCTTCTCGGACCCAGATGGCTCGGCGATCCGCGCTGCCAGGACCCACTCATCCTGCTCGGCGACTTCAACGCACCACCGCGCTCGGGCGCCTATCGGCGACTTGCTCGCGAGCTACGCGATGCCCAGATCGCCGCCGGCCATCGCTGGCCCAAAGCGACCTTTCCGGCCTATCTCCCGGTGCTGCGCATCGATCACGTCTTCGTGAGCGAGTCGGTGGAGGTGCTCGCCGCCACGGTGGTACGCACCGATCTCACCCGGGTCGCATCTGACCATCTGCCGCTCAGCGTCGATGTTCGCCTGCGATTGGGAGAAGGCGGTTGAGGCTGGGCGCCAACACCGCCCCGGTGGCAAAGCGCGCGCTCAAGGCGTTGTTTTTTCCCGCTGTACTGGCCCTTGCCGGTTTTTTGATCTGGCGCATCACACGGCAGTACGGCCTTGACGAGGTGCTGGAGTCGGTCGGCGCCATCCCGGCGAACCGGCTGCTGCTGGCGTTCGGCTTCGCCGCCTTGAGCTATCTTTGCCTCACCGGCTTCGACTGGCTGGCGGTGCGCTACGTCGGCCGCCCGTTGCCCTGGCGCAAGACGGCCCTGGCATCGTTCAGCGCCCTGTCGATCGGACACAACATCGGCGTTGCGGCGCTGAGCAGCGGAGCCATCCGCTACCGCTTCTACTCGCGCTGGGGGCTGAGCGGCAGCGAGTGCATCAAGGTCATTCTGTTCTGCGGCCTGACGGTGGGCCTCGGGCTGATGATCCTCGGTGGAGTGGCGCTGTTGCTGAGCCCCGGGGTTGCCAGCGAATACACCCGGCTGCCGCGTTCGGTTGTGCTACTGGTTGGCGGAGTCTGTCTCGGAATTGCAGCGGCCTATCTGGTGCTGTCCATCTTCGACTGGCGCCCGGTTCGCGTTGGCAAGTATTCGGTTCAGGTCCCGCCGTTCCACCTGGCGCTCGGTCAGGCGATCATCGGCCCGCTGAACTTCGCCTTCGTTGCCGCCTGCCTTTATCAAGGCATCGCCGCGGTGCGCGATGTAAGCTACGTCGCGGTGGCTTCGAGCTATGTCATTGCCAACGTGATGGCGATGATCAGCCATGTGCCCGGCGGCCTCGGGGTGTTGGAGAGCGTCATGCTGTTTTTGATGGGCGGTGGCCCGGTAATCGGCGCCCTGCTGGTCTTTCGAGTGGTGTACTTTTTGGTACCGCTGGCGCTCGGCGGCAGCGCGTTCGTTGTCATCGAACTCGGACTGCTGCTGCGCTCCAGGCGCTCCAAGCCCGCCGATCATCGGCGAGGCTAATGGCCGGCGCCGATTGCCCGCCTGCGCTTCCGGCTCACAAACGACAATAGTTCGAACGGCTTGGCCGGATCTATGATCCCGGTGCCCAGCACCAACCTGGTGGGGCCATCGCCGGGTTCGAAACGGCGCAAGGCCCTAGGATTGTGGTTGAGCGCCTCAATCGCGGCGATGAGCGATCCCTTGTCAGCTGTCGCCTCTGCAATCAATTCGGGGGCAACGTCGAGATGTTCTCCCACCAGACGCGATCTCACGCCTGCGATGGACTCACGCATGGCCTCATCGGTCGCCTCGATTGCTAAGTCGCACTCGCTATCAAGTCCCATGGACCGGTTGCTCATATTGCCCGAACCGACGCGCAGGAGATCGTCGTCGACGATCAAGAGCTTGGTATGAACTTTCACTTCGCAGTCGCCATCCAGCCCGGGCACGATTGGGAAAAGGAACCTGGCCCGGTGCGCCCCGGGGAGGCGACTGAGCCTGCGGATGATTCGGTTGCGGTTGGTGCCGAAGAAGTGGTGCTCAAAAAAACCGCGAGAGAACGGCGTGGTGAGTAACACGATTTCCGGCCCAGCCCGTTGTGACAACCGATTGGCAAGCGCGTTGGCGACCAGGCTAGAAGATAGGTATTGAGTCTCGATATAGATGGTGTGTTCGGCCGCAGCGATCGCGTCAGCAACCAGGTTGGCGACTTCTCTGATCGGACAGACATTGCCCCAGGCCGGCATAGTGCGAGAAATGGCCACCGAGGTGTTCGTGAAGTCGGGCTTCAAATCGTCCGGCCAGCAGCACGATGGCTGCTCGACAGGGCGTAGCGTCTCGCCCAAGGCGTTTTCCCAGCGCCAACGCGCGAGTTCCCCAAGCGTCCGGGCCGCTTCGCCCTCTACCACCATCTGGGCGTCATGCACCGGCTCATAGCTGGTCCCGTCCGGGGCGGCGCGACAGGCGTGTTCTTCCTTGTGCGTCGAGGCGTCCCAGCGCCGGATCGTCAGGTCGATGCCCCCGGCGAAGGCAATGGAATCGTCGACAACCACGATCTTCTGATGGTGGCTGGCATAGATCGGATGTCGGGTGTCGAGGTGCAGGTGAATGCGCGGATGCTGCTGCCAAGCGTCGCCAACCAGCAGCGCCATGGAGTCGCCGGGCGCATGAATGACGGCGTTGCTCCATACCAGGATGCGGACTTCAAGCTCCGGCCGTTCCTCCACCAGAGCGCGCAGGAACGGCCCCAGCGGCCTTGCCTGTTCCGGCCCGCGATCCGGGCAGAGCTCGATCCTGCCATCGAAATCCCACCCGAGAATCATGATGGAGCGCTGGGCCCTCAGCAGGGCGACTTGCAGATGGCGGAAATAATCGGCCGCATCGATCAGGACTGCGGCGCGTTCAGCCTCGGCCAAGCGCCAGCAGTTACGGCCGGGCTTCAAGATGCGCCAGTCGTGTGCTGCCATATGCGCGGGTCCAACATTCGGGGCACTCTGGGCGGCCTGGCTTTTCCTGGCCGTTGTTTGGACCGGTAGTGGAGGCATGCAAACGATCGGACACTGGGGTTGGGAGATGGGGACAACACACCGTGCCACAACGACGTAGTGTCCCCAGGGTTCCCCCTCGGGAGCCTGGCTGCACCGACACGGGCTACTGGCGCGCGCTGCGGCGCAACACTTCGACGGTGCCCGCCGCCAGGATGAGAATCGAACCCAGCCCCTCGCGCAGGCCGAAAGGCTCCCCCGAGAACACCGCCGCCGAAGCAGTGCCGACGACGCATTCGGTCATCAGCAAAAGTCCGACGCGACCGGGATTGACGCGCTGCGTGCCCCACAGGATGAGCATGTTGGTCGGCACGAAGGCAAGCAGCGCGAGCAACACGATGAACGGCATCATGGCGCCCGTGGCTGCGGCGGTCGGAACCGCTCCGAGCCCAAGCTGGGGAAGCACAAGTATGATCACGCACGAGACCAGCCCACCGATGGCAAATGCGAGGACGGTCTCGGGAATCCGGGCAGCACCGCGGGCGTACAGGCGGATGGTGCCCCAGGCCCACGCCAGGCCGGCGGAAAGTGCCATCCAGTCGCCGACATTGCGCGGCAATGGAATCGCCCCGCGGTAGTCCAGCACCACTAACAGCCCAGCAATACCCAGCGCCAACGCCAGGAGCCGGTTGCGCGTGACGGCATGGCCCATGAACACAAAGCCGAGGGCGGTGCTCCACACCGGGGTGAGATAGAACAGCAGCAGGGCACGGATCACCTCGGTATGGACGAGGCTCACGCAATAAAGAGTAAAGGCGGTCCCGGTCAGCATCCCCGACACGATAAGGTCGGTATCCTGCATGGCACGACGGGGTGCGGCCCGGGCGACGAAAGGCACCGTGGCAAGCACGGTGACGGCAAACAACACCAGCGCGACCCAGGCGGCATTGACGCCCTGATCGTCGAAGTATCGCAGCGGCATCCAGAACAGCCCCCACAGCGCGCCACTGACTGCTATGGCGAGGCTGGGCAGGAGCTGGTTGGGACGATGATCGAAGGCTATGGACGGCTGGCTGTCGGACATGCTCAAACAACGCGCGCGCCAGGCTCTCGTCTGTCGGGCGCGCGTAAGGAACGGTGGGACGCCACCCGTACCGGGAGATCGAGCCGCTGACAAGCGCCCAACGACCGAGTTGCCGAATGATCCCAGCCGAGCCCCGCACGTTCCTCGAATCGCTGTTTCGCGAGGCGATCGCCGCAGCTGATCCAAGACTGTGCGTTCCGCCACACCTGCCCCATCCACCTCGCGGCCGCACCATCGTGGTCGGCGCCGGCAAAGCCAGCGCTGCCATGGCAGGGGCTGTGGAGGCGCACTGGCCGGGTGAGCTGACGGGCCTTGTCATCACCCGCTACGGCCATGGGGTGGCGTGCGAGCGCATCGAGATCGTCGAGGCGGCCCACCCGGTGCCCGATGCCGCAGGGCTGCGCGCCGCCCAGCGTATCGCAGAGCTGGTGCGGGGCCTCAGTTGTGAGGACCTCGTGATCTGCCTCGTCTCGGGCGGCGGCTCGGCGCTTTTGACGGCGCCTGCCGCCGACCTCAGCCTCGAAGACAAGCGGGAGGTCAACCGGCAGCTTCTCGCGTCCGGCGCGCCAATCTCGGAGATGAACTGCTTACGCAAGCATCTTTCCAGCCTCAAGGGCGGCCGGCTCGCTGCCGCCGCCTATCCGGCGCGCGTGGTTTCGCTAATCATCTCCGATGTGCCGGGCGACGACCCTTCGGTTGTCGCCTCCGGACCGACGGCAGCGGACCCGACGACCCGAGAGGATGCGCTTGCCATCGTCAAGAACCGCAACCTCAAACTGCCTGACGGCGTGCTGCATTTTCTCGGCAGCGCCGAGTCCGAAACGCCCAAGCCCGGCGATGAGCGGCTGGCCCGGGTTGAGAACCGGATGATCGCCACGCCGGCCCAATCGCTTGCCGCCGCCGGACGCCTGGCCCACCAAGCCGGCTATGAGGTGCTCGGTCTTGGCGACCGGGTGGAAGGGGAGGCCCGCGATGTTGCCGGCGAGCATGCCAAACTGGCGCTGGAGCTCGCCGCCGGTCGCCAAGCCGCGAAGCCGCCGGCGGTCATCTTGTCGGGCGGCGAGACCACGGTCACGATCCGCGGGCGGGGGCGCGGCGGGCGCAATGCGGAATACGCGCTGGCGCTGGCCTTGGCGCTCGATGAGCACCCGCGCATCTGGGCTGTCGCTGGCGACACTGATGGCATCGACGGCTCGGAGGACAATGCCGGCGCGCTGATTGCCCCCGACACACTGTCACGCGCCCGTGCCGCCCGGCTCGATGGCACGGCACGACTCACCGACAACGATGCCTATGGCTTCTTTAGCGTCCTCGGCGACCTCGTCGTCACCGGTCCGACACTAACCAACGTCAATGACTTCCGTGCCATCCTGATCGACGCCCAATGAAACTCAGCGCATCCCTAAAGCCTGGATCACATCGGCGATGGCCTGCGGCGACTGCCCCGGCGCCATGAGATGCACCCCGGCCACGCCATCGATGGTGCTGAGCCCGGCGATCAGTTCGACACAGATGGCCAGGCCCTCGGCCCTTTCGTCGCCTGCCATGTCGAGCCGCTCGATGACCGATTCGGGAATCGAGACCCCGAACAGGTTGTCGCGCATGAACCGCGCCTGCTTGGCCGACAGCAACAGGCCGATGCCCACGAGGAGGCCGAGTTGTTCAGTAATTCCGGCATGCTTGAGCCGGGCGAAGTAGCGCCGGACCAGGTCGAGGTCAAAGCAGAACTGCATCTGTGCGAAGCGGGCGCCGGCGGTAATCTTGGCTTCAAGCCCGGTTGGAATCCAGTCGGCCGGCGGATCGAGCGGTGTATCGGCACAGCCGATGAAGAACCGGGGCGGCGGCTCGATCAGCCGGCCCGAAGGCAGGGTTCCCGCCTCGCTCATTTTGCAGGCGAGTGCCATGAGTTCGCGCGAGTTGAGGTCGTAGACGGGCTTGGCGTCGGGCATATCGCCGGTGGCGGGATCGTCACCATGCAGGATAAGCAGGTTCTCGATGCCTTGTGCCGCAGCGCCTAGGAGCTCGCTTGCAAGGGCGATGCGATTGCGGTCGCGGCAGGTGATCTGCAGCACCGGCTCGATGCCTTGGCGTGCCAGGATGGCGGCGGCGGCAAAGCTCGACATGGTCGTCCGGGCGCCCGGCGCATCGGTGACGTTGACGGCATCGACGAGACCGGCGAGCGGCTCGACGCGGGCCAGCAGCACGTCTGCAGACGCCGACAGCGGCGGGGTCACTTCGGCGGTGATGACGAACTTTCCGCCGGCAAGCTTATCGCGCAAGGTCACGCTTTTCTCCGTCACCCCAACGCAGGCTGGGATCCATTACGGCCACGCCGCTCGCAAAACCGCCCTATTGGATGCCAGCCTTCGCTGTTCTAGCACCCCCGCAATTGCGGGCACCCCCTTGCGGGCTGACCGCCTTCAAATTCGGCTATTCCTGCGCAACATCGCGGGCTTGCGTCCACGGTACACTGAGAATTCACCATAGGGTACATAAGAGTGAGCTTGCCCTCCACTGCAAGCATGGTACTCGATGACACGCGGTTCGATGCCGGTCTGTCGAATCAGGCCCAGGGTGTTGCGCGAAGTTCCGCAGCCGGGATTGCGATAGATGACGACGTCCTGGATGTTCTACCGGCAGCAATTCTCGGTCAGCTAGGTGGCGAGGCTCCCCCATTGTCGTGAAGTCGGAGATCAAGGAGCGCCCCCAGTGCGTGTTGGGCATCAGCGCCGCGCACTACAGCGACGCCCTACGGGCGGCCTCGAAGCTGGCGCAATAGCGCAAGAGCCGCTCTCGGTCGCTTCGGGCATTCAAGAGAGGCTTACCCTTGCCGGTCACCAGAACCATGTCATCGCCAATCTCATCAAGGGCGGCTGCCGCATCAGTTCCAGAGGGTATGACCACTCCGTTATAGCGCACATAGGGATGACTCGGCGCACGTTACGTGCGGCATTCGCGCTGCCAGTCGGGCAAACTCCTCAGTCGATGCCACATTGCAAGGTAGGGACAGCGTCCTGAGGCGCCTCAGCTTACCAAGCGGTGCTAGGCTTCCATTCCGGATGCGGATGGAGACACATCGCAACTCTTCCAGCGCTTCGAGCTCGGCCAGCGGTTCCAGGCTCGCCACAGAAAGGGTTGACCACATACCCCCGACAATCTGCAGTGAGCGCAACTTCTTCAATTGTGAAATCGGTCCGAGATCGCGCACCCGTTTCAAGTCAACCAGCGAGAGCACTTCGAGCTCTGGCAAGCACCTGAGGAAACCCAGGGTATCGATCTTAGTGTTCCAGTCGATGGCGAGGCAACGGACCTTGTTCAGTGGCTCGAAAATCTGGTCGAGCTCGGCAGTTTGGCAGCCCTCCATCGCTGGCCGAGGAACTCGAACCGCTTCGTGCCCCCCTTAGCTACTACCGTATCGAGCACATGGAGCCGCTCGGCCCACACACGCTCACCGATCGCCGCCGACTGCAAGATTGCCGTCGAAAACAACAGCGATGGCGGGGGCGGGAGGTCCAGGCGAAACGTCCTGTTAAATGACCGCACCAGCTTTGGATGTCCACTTCCGCAGCAAGTTAGCGATCCGATTTGCCCAGTACCAGAGTCAAGGTCAACAGCAGAGAAGTGATTACGATCATCACGGTCGAAATGGCGGCAATCGTTGGATCGATCTGGTCACGCAAGGCAAGGAACATGTTGCGTGTCAGCGTCGAGTTCTGACCCCCGGAGATGAACAGCGCCACGATGACTTCATCGAAGGAGGTGAGAAAGGCGAGCAGCGCCGAGGTGATCACTGCGAAGCGGATCTGCGGCAGGGTGATCACCAGAAAGGCGCGCGGCCGCGACGCGCCGAGGCTGCGGGCCACCATCTCCTGGCTCATGTCATAGCTCTTGAGAGCCGAGGTGATGATCAGCACCACCAGGGGGATTGCCAGCATGGAGTGGGCAAACACCAGTCCCGGCAGCGTGTTGAGCAGTCCGACCCGGACATAGGCGTAGAAGATACCTATGCCGACCAAGATAAGCGGCACGATGATCGGGGTGACCAGCAGCATCATCACCGCCCCGACCCAGCGGATTCGGGAGACGAACAGGCCATACGCCGCCAGGGTGCCGAGCGGGGTAGCGAGCAACATAGTGAACAAGCCGGCCCTGAGCGACGTCCAGGTCGCCTGCATCCATTCGAGCGAACCGAAATAGCTCATGTACCATCTCAGCGACCACTCGCGCGGCGGGAACTCCAGGTACTGTGAGGCGGAAAACGACATCGGGACGACGATGAGCGAGGGCACGACAAGAAACACCATGACCAGGCCGGCCACGACATAAAGCCACAGCCGCGCACCGTGGGTAATCTGGGTGTCAGTCGCCGGGCGCCGGCTCCAGCCGATCATCGTGACCCCCCGCCAAGCACCCGCTCCAACTTCACCACGCGCGAGGCGGCGAACAGGAAGGCCCCGGTCGCGGCCAGCAGCACCACACCGAGGGCGCTGGCCGCACCCCAGTTGAAGAACAGCTCGATGTCGGTGGCAATACGCATCGACACCATAATAACCCGGCCACCACCGAGGATGGCTGGGGTGACGTAGAATCCGAGGCAGAGAATGAACACGATGGTGGCGCCGGCTAACAGCCCAGGCAGCGACAGCGGCAGGAAAACCAGCCAAAACGCCCGTGTCGGGGTAGCGCCAAGATTGGCTGCCGCCTTGACGTAGTCCGGATCGATGGCGCGCATCGAACCATAGAGCGGCAGCACCAGAAACGGCAGCATGATGTGTACCATGCCGATCAGCGTGCCGGACAGGTTGTGCACCAGCGACAGCGGCTCCTGCCACAGACCGAGATCCATGCCCCAGCTATTGATCAGCCCCTGGCGCTGGAGCAGGACCAGCCAGGCATAAGTGCGCACGAGAAGCGACGTCCAGAACGGTAAGAGCACCGCGATGAGGCAGAGGCCAGCAGCCCGCCGGGGGAGCTGCGACAGGACATAGGCCAGCGGATAGCCGAGCAGGATGCAGATGCCGGTGGTGATCAGGCTGACCTCGAAGGTGGTTCGGAAGATTCGCACATAGGAGGCCTGGGCGACGAGGCGGCGATAATGCTCGAGGCTGAAGCTGGCGTCGTCGCCGAGAAATGACAGCCAGAACAACCAGCCGACTGGGACGATCATCGTCGCGAAAACAAGAATCAGGGCCGGCAGTGAGAGGCCGAACAGCATCCATCGCTCGCGGAGGTGGTCGCGGCGCAGATCACGGGGCGAGACGAGCTGGCCGAGGGCAGGCGATGATACCGGAACGGCGGTCACCGGAACTGTCCCTCTCCGTGGGGTAGCAGGAAGGCGTCGCGAGGGTGGAGGCCGAGCTGTACCGGCTCGCCGATCTCGGGCAGCGCCGCCATGGCGTCGCTGCGCGAGGCGCCACGCACGCTGACCCGGCTGCCGCACGATAACTCGGCATGCAGCACGAAGCTGTCGCCTTGATACACCAGCCCTGCGACCCGTCCCTTCAGCAGGTTGAGGCGAGCGGAGTTGTCGCCAGCGACGATCTGCAGCCTCTCAGGGCGCAGCATGAGAAGCCAGGCCCCGTCGGTCATAGCCTGTCCTTCCATCAGCTCGAGCGGCCGCCCGTCGAGCAGGCAGCGCCCGCCATTGACCTCGACCGGCAGGAACACCGACTCGCCGATGAATTCGGCCACGAATCGGTTCGCCGGTTGCTCATAGATGCGCCGCGGTGTGTCGAGCTGCATAATGCGGCCTTCGTTAATGACCGCGATGCGATCGGACATCGTCAGGGCCTCGCGCTGATCGTGGGTCACATAGACTGTTGTCATGCCGAGCAGGTCATGGAGCTGGCGCAGCTCAATCTGCATATGCTCACGCAGCTGCTTGTCGAGCGCCGACAGCGGCTCGTCCATCAACAGGATCCGCGGCTCGAAGACGATGGCCCGGGCTAGCGCAACCCGCTGGCGCTGGCCGCCGGAGAGTTCGTCGACGCGGCGCGCACCGAGCCCGGACAGCTTGACCGTTTCGAGTGCCGCCACCACCCGTTCGGCGATGTCCGGCCGGGCCACGCCGCGCAGCCGCAGGGGAAAGCCAATGTTTCCGGCGACATCCATGTGCGGGAATAGCGCGTAGCTTTGGAATACCATGCCGACATCGCGCTTATGGGGCTGAAGGCGGATCACCTCCCGATCGCCGAACATAACGCTGCCGTAGTCGGGGCGGGTGAAGCCTGCAAGTACCATCAGGAGCGTAGTTTTGCCAGATCCCGATGGACCCAGGAGAGTCAGGAACTCGCCGCTCCTCACCTCGAGATCGACATGGTCGAGGGCGTGGAGCGCGCCATATGTCTTGGTGACCTGGCGAATGGTGATCGGCAGAGACGCGGCGCGGCGCATTCGCGAACATATCTCCGAAAACCCGATGCCGGAAGCGGGGAGAGGGCAGCGCCGTAGTGCGGCGCTGCCCTTGCAGCCAGGAGCTGCCGGCTGGTCTGGCAGTTATTCCGTCAGCATGTCCTGGTAGGCTGACGATGCATCTGCTTCGAAATCAATGTACCACTGGAGATTCACAGGAAGCTGCTTGGCTGCATTGTCGGGATGCGAGGGCAGTTTAAGGGCGTAGTCCTTGTCGATGAGCCCGAGTTCGTAGGTCCTGACGTTGGTCGGCCCGTAAGTAATGTAGTTGGTGAAGTCGGCCTGGTATTCCGGCTTAGTGATCTCGGCCAGGAACTGCATGGCGAGATCCTTATTCGGGGCCCCCTTCGGGATGGCGTAGCAGTCATAATCCAGCAGCGCCTGATTGAAGGTGTAACTCACCGAGGCACCGTCTTTTGCCGCCACGTCGAAGCGGCCATTCCAGCCGGTCACCATGTCGACTTCGCCGTCCTTCATGAGCTGGGCATGCTGGGCGCCCGATGCCCACCACACGGCGATGTGCGGCCTGAGTTCGCGGATCTTATCGAGGGCGCGCTCGATTCCGCCCGGCGAAGAGAGCACCTCATAGACTTCCTCCGGCGGCACGCCGTCGGCCATCAGGGCCGGCTCGAGAGCGCCGGCCACCGAGTTACGGTAGGAGCGCTTGCCCGGGAACTTCTCGACGTCCCAGAAGTCGGCCCAGCTCTGCGGGCCGTTCTCGCCATAGGTGTTCGTATTCCAGGCGAGCACGGTGGAGAATACGTCGCCGCCGACGCAGTAATCTTGCCACAGACCTGACTGGAACGTGGACACGTCGATGACCGAGTAGTCAAGCGGCTCGAGAATTCCCTCTGCCCCGGCCCGTGCCGCACTGCCTGACCCGCTAGCCACCACATCCCAGGTGACGGCACCGGCGCGCACCTGCAGGCGCAGGTCAGCGATGCCGCTATAGGTCTCCTCGCGCACTGTGATGCCCATCGCCTTGGCGGCGGGCTGGAACAATGCCTTGCTCTGGGCCTCCTGATAGGCGCCTCCAAACGACACAGCCGTCAGCTCATTGGCCGCGGCCGGCGTCACGGACGCGTTCCCGGCATGCAACAGCAGGGCAGCGGCAGCGGAGCACAACAGAAATCTCTTAAGCATGGCTTCCTCCTATTTCTTGGTGGCAGCGAGGGTAATGGACAGGCCCACTCACCACACAGCCTTGTGCAAAGTTGGTCGGCGGCATAGGGCCACTCTGAAAAGACGGTCAGACCACTTGTCGCAGGGGCTAATCGAGTTGGCTGCTGCTGTAGCGTGATTTCGCAAGCCACTCGGGCTCGATCTCAACCCCCCAGCCAGGACCGTCGGGGATCCGCACGGTGCCGTCCTCCACGGCATAGGGTGGGTTGCGGAACAGGCCTTCCTGCCAAGGATAGTAGTCGGGCCCCTCGATCGACAGCTCAAGATAAGGACCGGCATTGGGGGCGGCGGTGAGGAAGTGCATGGTGAACAGTGTGACCATCGACAGATTGGCGCTGTGAGGCGTGCAAGGGAGTCCGGCGGCGGCAGCCATACGGGCCACCAGCAGTGTTCGGGCAAGACCTCCGACGTAGCAGACATCGGGCTGTGCGATGTCGACCGCCCGCAGCTCGATCATCCGCCGCCAAATCGCCAGCGAGCAATCCTGCTCGCCGCCGGCGACATCGACGTTAAGCGCCTCGGCCACCTGCCGCGTCTGCTCAAGCTCCCAGTACGGGCAGGGCTCCTCATAATGACAAATGCCGAAGTCTTCCAGCATTCGTCCCACTTCGATTGCCCGCTCAGGCGAGAAGCCACCATTGGCATCTACCAGGAGGGTGATGTCGTCACCGAGCGCCTTTCGCATTACCGGAACGATCGCCTCGGTGCGACCCGGCCACTCATCAATGTCCTGGCCGCATTCGGCACCGATCCGGAACTTGAAGGCATCGAAGCCCTTGACATCTCGCAGCCGAACCAGTCGCTCGGCCTCCTCCTTTGGCGTGATATCCCGCTTCATCGACGAGGCATAGGCACGCAGCCGGCGCCGGCTACCGCCGATCAGCTCGCACACGCTCTTGTCTTCGAGCTTGCCGCGGAGGTCCCACAGAGCCGTGTCGAGCCCCGCCATGGCGCGGCGCAGATAGGTACCGGGAAACTTGTGTTCGCGGCGCGGGATCAGATCCATGAGGCCTTCAATGTCGAACACGCTACAGCCCAGCGACCAGGGCGCGACCTGTCGATGCAACACCTGCGCGGTGATGTCGGCATTGTAGGTCGAAAGCTGTCCCCAGCCTTGCATGCCGTTGTCGGCAGTCACGCGGACGAAACCGACGTAAGTGTCGCAGAAGCTTTCGATTGCCTTGATCTTCATGATGACCTGCGCTTGCGCGATCCGGGCTGACGCGCGATGGTTGATCGCGATTGGGCGGGAGATAAGGTCCACTCCCGACAGATCGTCAGACCAATTTGCCCCGGCCGGCACGGTCCTGCCGGAGGAGCTGCGAGGAGACAGCCATGGTCAAGCGACCGGGGGGCGCATTGCTGCTGGGGATTGACATCGACCATCGCTCGGGCAGGCCGATCGGCACCCAGCTCTACGCCGCCTTGCGGGAGTTGATGCTATCGGGAGCGCTGAATGCCGGCGATCGCCTGCCCGCCACCCGCACGCTGGCGCGCGAGTTGCGGCTATCGCGGACGACGGTCATTGACGCCTTCGAGCGGCTGATCGCCGAGGGCCTGGTGGAAACACGGGTTGGCTCGGGCACTTTTGTCAGCGATGCCTTCAACGCCGATCGGCCCTCCCAGCAGCCTTATCGGGGCCGCATCGATCCCACACGGGGCAAGCCGCGCCTTTCACGCGCCATGGGGTTTGCGCTCGACCGATTCAGCGTGCGCCAGCGACTGCCGCATTCGGCCTGCCCATTCGTAACCGCCCTGCCGGCGTTCGACGCCTTTCCGATGGCGCAATGGGCGCGTCTGTCCGCCAAGCACTGGCGGAATGGTCGCAGCGAGGTCATGGGCTACGGCGAGCCCGGCGGTTATCTGCCGCTGCGCCGAGCCGTTGCCACGCATCTGCGCCTCAATCGCGGCGTGGCCTGCGAAACCGAGCAAATCTTCATTACCGTTGGGGCCCAGCAGGCATTCCATCTCGTCGGCAGTCTGCTGCTCGATCCTGGCGATAAGGTATGGTTCGAAAATCCGGGGGCCATCGGGGCCCGCAACAGCCTGATCGCCTGCGGCGCCGATCTCATCCCGGTGTCAGTTGACCGGGAAGGTCTCCGGGTCGATGAGGGATTGCGACAGAGCCCCGACTTCCGATTGGCCTTCGTGACACCGTCGCATCAGCAGCCGCTCGGCCACGTTATGAGCCTGGAGCGTCGCTTCGCCATCCTGCACGCCGCCGAGCAGGCAGGCGCTTGGATCATCGAAGACGATTACGACGGTGAGTTCTTCTTCGGCCGGCGCCCACTGCCGACGCTGAAAAGCGTCGACCACACCGGCCTTGTCATCTACGTCGGGACGTTCAGCAAATCGCTATTTCCAGCGCTGCGGCTGGGCTTCATGCTGGTGCCGGCGGCGTTGGTGGACAGTTTCGAGCGGGTCTCGTCGTCCTTCGTCCACGGGGTACCGTCCAGCCTGCAGGCGATGGTGGCCGAGTTCATCGAGGAAGGTCATTTCGCCACCCACATAAGGCGCATGCGCCGCACCTATGGCGAGCGTCATGCAGCCTTGCTGGAGGCGGCGAGTCGCGAGCTTGGGGACCTACTTGATGTCGTTGCCGCCGACAGCGGACTGCACACCATTGCCCATCTCGCTCCTTGCCTCGACGAGGCCGCTGTGGCGGCCGCAGCCGAGAGGGGAGGCATCATCGTAGCACCGATCCGGCGCTATTCCATCGCTCCCACCGGACTTAACGGATTGGTCCTCGGTTTTGCAGGTTGCGCGCCGCCGCAGATTCGCAAGGGGATCACGACGCTCGCCCAGGTGCTGGAGGAGATTGCCACCGGCCGCACGACGGCGGCTATCTCTGGCGTGGTATGACGAAATCTCCACATTGGACCTCGCCAGCCGACCGATCTCCAGCATACCGTGCCAGCATGGAATTCGACTACATCATCGTCGGCGCCGGTTCGGCCGGTTGCGTACTCGCCAACCGGCTAAGCGAGAGCGGGCGCAACCGCGTCCTGCTGCTCGAGGCGGGTGGCGGCGACCGCCGCTTCTGGCTGCGCGCGCCGATCGGCTATGGCAAGTGCTTTTACGACGCCCGCGTCAACTGGATGTATCGCACCGAGCCAGACCCCGGTCTGGCAGGTCGGCAAGGCTACTGGCCGCGAGGCAAGGTGATCGGAGGATCGAGCGCCATTAATGCCATGGTGTTCATCCGTGGCCTGCCTGATGATTTCGAACACTGGCGTGCGCTCGGCAATCCGGGCTGGGGCTGGGACGACGCGCTGCCCGTCTTTCGCCGGTTGGAGGACTATAGCGGCGGGGCCAACCCATGGCGTGGCCAGGGCGGGCCGGTTTCGGTGGCTGATGTATCCGAAGATGTGCATCCGTTGTGCGAAGTCTTTCTGCAAGCCGGTGAGGAAGCTGGCCTGTCGCGCACCCGCGATTTCAATGGCGAACGCCAGGAGGGCGTCGGGATCTATCAGATCACTACGTCGCGCGGGCTTCGGGTCTCGGCTGCCCGCGCCTATCTCCATCCGGCCATGCGGCGATCGAACCTGCATGTGCTCACTGATGCGGCAGTGGCCCAGATCCTGCTCGACGGCGGCCGCGCCACCGGGGTGTCGTTCCGGTTCAAGGGCAAGGAGGAAACGGCAACTGCGCGACGCGAGGTGATCGTGGCGGCCGGCGCCATCGCCTCACCGCAGCTGTTGCAGCTGTCGGGCATCGGTCCGCCGGAGGTGCTGCAACGGGCCGGCATCACGGTGGCTGTGGCGAGCCCGGCGGTCGGTCGCCATCTTCAGGATCACCTGTGCATCGACCATCTCTACCGCGCGCGCGTGTCGACCCTGAACAGCGAACTCGGTACCTGGTGGGGCCGGCTGCGCTGCGGCATGGCCTATCTTCTGACCCGGCGCGGGCCGCTCAGCCTCAGCGTCAATCAGGCGGGGGGATTTGTCCGCTCCGCGTCGGGCCGTGTTCGCCCCAACTTGCAGCTCTATTTCTCGCCGCTCAGCTATACCCGCGCGCCGCCGGGAAAGCGGCCACTCCTCAAGCCTGATCCATTTCCCGGGTTTCTGCTGTCGGCCCAGCCCTGCCGGCCGACGAGCCGCGGATGGCTGGAGCTTCGATCGAACAACAGCGGCGACCACCCCCGCATCTTTCCCAACTCGCTGTCGAGCGACGTGGACATCGAAGAGATGCTGGAGGCCTCGCGGTTCTTGCGCCGGCTGGCAGCCACGCCGGCGCTGTCCTCCGTCATTGCCGAGGAGCTGAAGCCCGGCAGCCATGTCCAATCGGACGAAGAGATGCTCGACGACATCCGCCGGCGCTCGTCCACCGTGTTTCATCCGGTGGGGACCTGCCGCATGGGTCCGGCTCCGGGGGATGCTGTCGTCGACTGTAAGCTCAAGGTCTACGGCGTTTCCGGCCTGCGGGTGATCGACGCCTCGGTATTTCCGGCCCTGACGTCCGGCAATACCCATGCCCCGACGCTGATGGTGGCGGAGAAGGGCGCCGAACTGATATTGCGGGATGCCAAGGAGGGCGTGAATGGCTGAGCAGGTGCTAGCCGAGGACTGCCGGTTCGCCCCTCTGCTATTCAAAAGAGGGGTACCGATCGATCACGCTGGCGCTTCGGCTCCGGCTTGCTAGTGGGCTCCTGGTTCCAGGCGCGCAGCATGGCTGCCTTGGCGCCGCAGTCCACCGAGGGTACATGTGCGAAACAGGTCAGGGTACATGCGGTCGACAAGAGCGGCCTGTTCCGGGGCCTCACCAGCCTTCGCTACCATGACGCAAGGGCTTGGGAAAGCGGCGGCATCGCAGATCAACGAAAATCGCGGGTCTTGGGCATGATGCGCACCTGCCGGGGATGGCGGGCCGGGGGCTCGCGGGCGTCATGACCGGGGCGCGCGATGTGATCGGCGCGCGCCAGCGGGGGTGACAGAAGCTGGCGATCCTCCATCAGGCGCAACAGCCAATCGGTGCGGTCTTCCAGGGTGTCAGCAACCACATGAATGATGTCTTCGCTCCGCTGCAGCCGGCCCTTCACCAGCAAAAGACGCGCACCCATGACTGCGGCGCGGAAGCGCTCGAGCACTTGCGGCCACACTACGATGTTGGCGACCGCGAACTCGTCTTCGAGCGTGATAAACACCACCCCGCTCGAACCTGGGCGCTGGCGCACCAGCACCACGCCGGCGACGGTGATCCGCCGGCCATCCTTGCCGGCCTTGAGAGCCAGGTTGTCGGTGACCCGGTGCGACCGGCAGATGTCGCGCAGGAACTCCATGGGATGGCCTTTGAGCGACAGCTTCAGGGTCTGATAATCGTTCACGACCTCTTCCGATGCCGGCATCGGGGGCAGTGCGACCGGTGCATCAACACCCTGATCGCGAACCTGCGCGTAGGCAAACAGCGGCAGGTCTTGCGCCTTGCTCAGCGCCTTGGCCTGCCACAGGGCCTGACGACGGCTCAGATTGAGCGAGCCGAACGCATCTGCCCCCGCCAGCTTCTCCATCGCCGCCACCGCCACGCCGGCCCGGCGCTGCAGGTCGGCGAGGGAGGTGTAACGCCTCTCCCCCTCGTCCCCCTCCCCCTTTTGGAGTCTCTCTCTCCCCCCGCTGGCGGGGGAAGAGGATAGAGTGAGGGGGGTGGAGGGGCTGGCAAGGTGGTTCGTATCCCTGGCGCCTGAGCCCCTCACCCGATTACGCGCTGCCACGATCGCCTGGCCTTCCGCCTCGGCAAGCCCTTTGACTTCGCGCAGGCCCAGGCGCACGGCGGGGGCCGCTTTATCGTTCCCCTCCTCCTTGTGGGGAGGGGTCAGGGGAGGGGGCGCGGGCGCCTCCAGCATCGCATTCCAGTGCGAGACGTTGATGTCCGGGGAGCGCACCTCGACGCCGTGCTCGCGGGCGTCGCGCACAATCTGGGCGGAGGCATAAAAGCCCATGGGCTGGGCGTTTAGCAGCGCGGCGGCAAACACCGCCGGGAAATGACACTTGAGCCATGCCGAGACATAAACCAGATGGGCAAAGCTCGCGGCATGGCTTTCGGGGAAGCCATATTCGCCAAACCCCTTGATCTGATCGAAGCAGCGCTGGGCGAATTCCTCCTCGTAGCCGCGCTCGACCATGCGTCTTACCATCTTGTCCTCAAGCCGGCCGATGGTGCCGCGCCGCCGAAACGTCGCCATCGCCTTCCTCAGCTCATTGATCTCGCCCGGCGCGAACTCGGCCGCCACCATGGCAAGCCGCATCGCTTGCTCTTGGAACAGCGGCACGCCCTTGGTCTTGCCGAGCACGGTCTTCAATTCGTCGGGCGGCCCGAAGGCCGGGTTGGGTGCGGGGTAGTCCTCGGCCTCCAGCCCCTGGCGGCGGCGCAGATACGGATGCACCATGTCGCCCTGGATGGGGCCGGGACGCACGATCGCCACCTCGATCACCAGGTCGTAGAAGCATCGGGGCTTGAGCCGCGGCAGCATGTTCATCTGGGCCCGGCTCTCAACCTGGAAGACGCCGACCGAATCGGCCTTGCACAGCATGTCGTAGACGCCTCGATCCTCGCGCGGCACGGTGGCGAGCGAATATTTCACGCCATACCACCCCTCGATCAGCTCGAAGCTTTTCCGGATGCAGGTGAGCATGCCCAGCCCCAGCACATCCACTTTCAAGATGCCGAGCGCGTCGATATCGTCCTTGTCCCACTCGATCACCGTGCGGGCTTCCATGGCGGCGTTGCCGATCGGCACGGTCTCATCGAGCCGGCCTTTGGTCAGGACGAAACCGCCGACATGCTGGGACAGATGGCGCGGGAAGCCGGTGATCTCGTCGGCGAACTCGAGCACCCGGGCGAGCAGCGGATCGGCTGCATCGAGGCCGACCTCCTTCAGACGCTGTGGCGTCATTTCCTCGTTCATGCGGCCCCACACGATGCCGGCGAGCGCGGCCGTCACGTCCTCCGACAGGCCCATGGCCTTGCCGACATCGCGCACCGCCGAGCGGCCGCGATAGGTGATCACCGTGGCCGCCAGGCCGGCGCGCTCGCGGCCGTAGCGCTCATAGATGTACTGGATGACCTCCTCGCGCCGCTCGTGCTCGAAATCGACATCGATGTCGGGCGGCTCCTTGCGCTCCTCGGAGACGAAGCGCTCGAACAGGAGGTCGATCTGGACGGGATCGACCGCGGTGATGCCGAGGCAGTAGCACACCGCGGAGTTGGCCGCCGAGCCGCGGCCCTGGCACAGGATCGGGGTGTCGCGCGAACGCGCAAAGCGCACGATGTCGTGGACGGTGAGGAAATAGGGGGCATAGCCGAGCTTTTCGATGAGCTTGAGTTCCCGCGTCACCGCGGTCCGGACCTTGTCGGGCAGCCCTTGGCCGTAGCATTCGCCAGCGCCCTGCCAGGTCAGCGCCTCAAGGTGGCCTTGGGCGCTGGTGCCCGCCGGCACCGGCTCCTCCGGATATTCGTATTTGAGCTCATCGAGCGAAAAGCGGCAGGCCTCGGCGATCTCCACGGTACGTTCCACCGCCGCCTCATGGCCGCGGAAGAGGCGGGCCATCTCGGATGCCGGCTTCAGATGGCGCTCGGCATTGGCCTCGAGCCGAAAGCCCGCTTGCGAAATCGTGCAGGTGTTGCGGATGCAGGTGACGACGTCGTGCAGCGGCTTGCGGTCGGGGTGATGGAAGAGCACGGCATTGGTGGCGATGAGCGGCGCCGAATAGCGCACCGCCAGCGCTGCCAGGCGGTTGAGACGGGCCCGGTCGCGGCCGCGATAGAGCATGTGGGCGACGAGATGGAGGGCTGCGCCGTCCAGCGTCCGGCGGACGTGGGTGAGGGTCGTCTCGAAGGCCTCGCCTGGCCAGGTCTCGGGTGGCACGACGGCCAGGATCAGCCCTTCGGCATGGGCGACGACATCGGCCAGCGTCAGGTGGCACTCGCCTTTTTCGACTCGGCGCTGACCTAGGGTGAGGAGGCGGCACAGCCGGCCGTATGCCGCCCGGTCGGTGGGCCAGGCGAGAAGGGAGAGGTCACTGGCGGACTTCTTGCCGCTGGTCCCCCCACCCCCGACCCCGCCCCACGAGGGGGAGGGGGGCTTTTCCGGCATCTCCGTTCTGCTCCCTCCCCCCTTGTAGGGAAGGGCCGGGGTGGGGGGTAGGCCACGCTCCAAGCCATCCGCGTCACTCAAATCCAGCCTCGCCCCCACCACGAGGCGCAGTCCTGTTTCCTTGGCCTGCACGTGCGCCCGCACGATGCCGGCGAGCGAGTTGTGGTCGGTGACGGCTAAGGCATTGAGCCCCAGATGCTTGGCCTGGACCACGAGCTCTTCCGGGTGCGACGCACCGCGCAGGAAAGAGAAATTGCTGGTGACCTGAAGCTCGGCGTACTCGGTCATGGCGGCCTTCAGGCGAACAGGCCGTGGATGAACCAGGCCGGTTGCTTTTCCTCGCCATACAGGCCCTCGCGGAACAGCCAGTAGCGTCGGCCGGCATGGTCCTCGATGACATAGTAGTCGCGGGTGCCACCCGTGCCATCGCGCCACCATTCGGGCGCGATGCGCTCAGGGCCCTCGGCGCGCACCACTTGGCGCGCCACCCGGCGCCAGGTGAAGCGGACCGGCGGCCCATCGGGAACCGCGGCGATGGCGACCACCGGTTCGGGACGGTCAAGCAGCAGGATCGGGCGGAGCCCCCCTCCCCCAACCCTTCCCCCCTCGTGGGGGAGGGTTAGGGTGGGGGGTAACGCAATCTCCGCCCGCTCCGGCACATGGCTCTCTGCGGCCTCGAGCCTGGCAAGCGCCAGGCGCTCATAGCGGTTGAGAATGCGGTCGGCGAGTTCGACCAGAGACGAGCCGGGGGCAATCCGGCCGGCGAGAAAATCGGCCTGGGCCGGCGCCACGGCTGCGGTTTCGACCGCTTCCATGGTCCCGGCCTCGATGCCGTAGCCGAGATCGAGGTCCTCGAGCTTGAACACGATAAGCCGTGCCAGATGGCTGGGATCATGACAGCCCTGGGCCAGACCGACCGGGATGACGGCCCGGGAGCCGTCGACCCGGTAGAGTTTGACGAGAAGCCGCAGGGCGCTGCGGCCGGCACTCTCGAGCCGGGCGCAGAAGGCATGCGCCAGGTGTTCGATGAGGACCTTCACGCCCTCAGCGCTCACCAGCGGCTCGATGACGGCCTCGCGCACCGCAAGGACGGGCGGAGAGTTGAGCGGGGCAATCGGCGCCTCGGCACGCCCCAAGGCCTGATCGAGCTTCACCATGAGCGAGCTTGTCAGATCGTTGCGGAAGCGTCGGGCGAGACTTACCCGCGGCAGGTCATGGAGCTGGCCGATGCGCTTGAGGCCCAGCTGCCGCAAAGTCTGGCAGGTCTCGAGCTCAAGCCCCAACGCTTCGACCGGCAGGGTCTCGAGTGCGCGGTACTCCTCGCCAGGGGCAACGATGGGGAAGGGGGAGGGCGGAGCTTCCGAGAAGCCCTCCTCACCTCCCCCAGAAAGGGGGAGGTCGGCCCGTAGGGCCGGATGGGGGTTGACCGGGCGCCGGCGTTCCTTGGGGGAAGCCCCGTCAATCCCCTCCCTGACCCTCCCCTTTTCTAGGGGAGGGAATGCGCAGTACCGCGCCAGGGCCCAGGCGGCGGCCGCGGTGCCGGCCAGGGCGAGGTTTATGGTGAAGCCGAGGCGGCGGAACTTTGCGGCCATATCGGCCAGCAGCGCCGCCTCGCCACCGAACAGATGCGCGATTCCGGTGACATCGAGCACCATGCCATCGGGTGGATCGGGGGCGATGAAAGGGCTCCAGCGCTCCGACCAACGCATGAGCTTCAACAGCATGGCGGCGTCCTTGTCGGGCTCATGCAGGCGTGAGACGAGGTCCGGCACCCGGGCGCGGGCATCGGCGAAGCGCTCGCCTGTCTTCAGCCCACGGGCCCGGGCGGCCACGCTACAGGCGGCGAGCCGTAGACCGTGGGCGCCCGCCTGCACCAGCACCAGCGGCTGGCTCGTCGGGATCATGTCCTGATGAGACCTGCCGCGGATCAACCGTTCGATCGCAAACTGCGGCAGCCAGAGCGAAACAATGCGTCGCATAAGACCATTCCACTGACCACTGGCCGGGCCTGCCGCCACGACAGCGGGCCAGGCGTACATCCCAGACCGGCGGGCCTGGTGCTTTTTCATCAAAGGACGGCGGCACCGACGCATTTGCGGCGACGATCCAGCGGGTCCGCGCCGCCATGCCGCCTTGGAGAGGGGCGGGGAAGAGGAGGAGGGCGGGGGTCTTGCCCTGGCTCGCCGCCAGCATGAGACGCCGGACCGCGGTGAAGCCCAAGCCCGGGTCGGCATCGGCAATGACGCCGGCAAGGCCCGTGGACTTGAGGGCCTCTTCCACCGTCCACAGTACCGCTTGCGGCTTGCTCAAGGTAACGGTGAGGAGCTGGTGGCGCGGCAGCCCCAGCGCCTCAAGCCCATGGCCATGGAGCCGTCCCCACTCACGGCTCTCCAACGACAGGCGGCACCATAGGAGGGGGCGCTCATCTTCAGGAAGGCTTTGCAACCGCCGCACGGCAAGCGCTGCGGCAAATCCCACCGCGGCGGGCATGTCTCCATAGCCGGCGGGCGCGATCTCGTGGACGGCCGCCGTCGCCAAGCCGCCGCCCTCTAAGCCTCGGGGGAGATGACAATCGATCTCGACCAAGCCGAAGGTCCAGGCCTGCGCCGCAGCCGGTACGCTCCGTTCGCCCGGGGTGATCAGGGCTGGTGCCGCCTCGATGCCGGCGATGCGGGCACGCAGCCGCTCCAGAAGCAGGCTGCGAGTTCCCTTGCCTGGCACTTTGCTGGCGGAGGGAACGCCTGCCCCTTGCGCCGCATATGAAGCAGTGCAAGTCATGATCGGAATCCATTTGTTCATGTTTTGTTCTAATGGGGCCATCTCGTTCCGTCAAGTGTCTGTAGCGGCACCATCCAGCAGCTCGACTGCCGAGACGGCACGATCCCTGCCCCTTTTTTGCCGCGCATTGACTTTAGCGTCATTCCTCAGGGCTGGCCGATTCGCCGGTTGCATGCGCGTCAGGGGAACAAGAGGGACTGTGAAACGCCTCGGGATCATTTTCGCCGTGTGTGCGCTGATGGCTGTCGATCTGAGTGCCAAAGACCACCACTCCCTATTGCCGGAAGGGCAGGAGCGCACAACAGTACCGCTGTCGCAGTGGCTTCCATCCATCTTGCCCTCCGGATCACAGGATGATGCGCAAACCAAGACGCCCATCCCCACCCCCGCTGCGGGTCCACCGGCCCAGTCGTCGCGCAAACAGCAGTCCAGCACGACGGCCTCTCAACCCGCACCGAAGCCGGAGCCGAAGCCCCAGCCGCAGCGCACTCCTGAGGAAAAGGAGGCCGACGCCCGTTGGTGGGAAGAGACTGGCAATCCGGCAGTCTCGGCATTCAGCCGCTGCCTCACCGAGCACGCCGCAGATGAGGCCCGCAACGGCAACCAGTCGAGCTATCCTGATCTTGTCACCGCAGCCATGAGAGGCCGCTGCAGCGGCGAGTTCGGGACCATGGCCCAGCTGATCCTTGCCCGCCACGGGGAAGATGGCTTCGCCAAGATCGCCAGGGAGCTGATTGCGACAACGTTTGTACCGGCCGTGAAGCAGGTAGTGGAACACGGCCCGCCAGAGGTGACCGAGCCGGTAGATGCGGCGGCCGCGATTGAGGTCGAAATGCGCCAGTCCAAAGAAACGATGTTTGGCTGCTTGGTAAGCGAGGCTGACCGGCTGGCCGCCAGCTCTCCGGCAGCGGCCGAGCGGGTCGCAGACATGGTCATTGCGTCGTGCCAAGGCCCGGCAGAAGCCTATTTCCACACGATCGAACAACTCTATCCCGGAACGATGGCGGGCGAAGCGAGCGAGGCATCAGTTGCCATCCTCGATGCAAGCTACCGACCGGCCATCGTCCAGCGCGTCGAAGCGGCGCGAGCCAAAGGCATGCACGCCATAACCGCGCGACCCGACGGCCGATAATCGCCATTCGGTCCTGCTCAGCCCTGCCGGGCGGCCCGCGTGAAGGTCTCCGGTCCCGGCCAGCAGTCAACCTCAAGGCCACTCTTGCGCTGATAGTGCCCGACTGCGGTGCGCGTGCGAAAGCCAATCAGGCCGTCGATGGACTCCCCGATATTATAGCCATTACTGACCAGCACCGTCTGCAACGCCTTGACTTGGCTGCGCGAATAGACCGCAACGTCCCCCCAGCTGCCTTCGAAGCGCCGGTCGTCGCCCAGCCGATCGGCAAGATGGCCGACAAATAGTGCATAGAGGTCCGACTCATTGTAGGCTTTGAGGACATAGAAATTATCGGTCACCAAGAAGGCCGGTCCATGCCGGCCGGCCGGTTTGAGCAAGTAACCTGTCGTCTTGAGCCTGTGGCTCGGCAGGGCGCGGCCCCGGGTTCGCTCGTAGCCCATTGCCATCCATTCGGCGAACGGCCGGCCCTGGTGGGGCCCTTCCAGAGTACAGTCGGCGCCGGGCGGCGGCTTGACCTCATAGCCCCAAGGTAAATCGGGCTGCCAGCCGTTGTGCCTGAGAAAGTGCGCCGAAGCCGCCAACGCGTCCGTAACAGAGCCCCAGACATCGCGACGTCCGTCGCCGTCGAAGTCGACGCCATGTTGCAGGATGTGCGTGGGCAGCATCTGGGTGTGTCCCATGGCGCCGGCCCACGAACTGCGCAAGGCGTCTCGCGACACATGGCCCTCCTCCAGGAGCTTCAAGGCCCCTATCAGTTGCCGGCGGAAGAACTCGGCGCGCCGGCCCATGAAGGCCTGCGTCGCCAGCACCCTGACAGCATCGAGCGGAATTGTGACAGTTCCGTACGCAGTCTCCCGACCCCAGATGGCCAGCAGGATCTGGTGCGGAACGCCGTAACGGCGCTCGATCGCCGTGAGATCACCTTGCCTTCCGGCGAGTTCTGCCCGGCCGCGCCTGACCAGTATGGAGAGGTTAGCTTCGGAGAAGTAGCGTCCCGGGCTGCCGAACTCTGCCTGCCGAGTCGGCTCTTGATCGCTCGCGGCAGCCTTGCCGGGTGGCACAAGATCGGGCAGGGACCAGTCGAGCGTGATGCCGCGAAATGCGCTTTCAAAGGTCGAACGTGAGATACCCGAGGTGCGAGCATCCGTCCACAGCGCCTCGCGCCAAGCAGCGAAACTGGCTTCGACCTGACGCTGCGCTGATTCGGCCCGAACCTCGCCGGCGAGGAGTGCAACCAGCACCCATAGGCTCACAAGTCCCATCCAGCCCAGCGCCCTTGCCGCACCCTTGCCCATTTCGATCGCCCCTATCTGGCCGTGATGCCGCTTGCCGATGCCGACGTTTGTCTGGTTCTCTTTCGCATAACCATCCAATGAATTGATCAAACTGGTGCTTTGCGTCAACTCCCCGTCGTTGCGCAACATGGGGCCAGGCTTGCGCAACCAAGAAAAAACCGCAATGGTTCACCACAGTCCGGCCGAAGCGAGACTAGCGGTCGCCATACAATCCCGAGAGACAGATATGCCACGATTCGACAAAGTTTTTTGTGCAGTGCCTGTTGCCTTTCTCTTCGTATTGACCAGCCACTCGGAGGCGTCGGAACATCGGCTTTTCAATTTTGGCGCATCATCGCTGTCCGGCACCTATCTCGCCGGCCGCCACGCCGGTCGCGAGCGCGACATGGAGAGTGCGGCCGCCTACTTCTCCCGCGCGCTCGAAAGGGATCCCCAAAACCCGGTGTTGATGGAGCGTACCTTCGTCCACGAGCTGTCGGTGGGCAACATGACCAGGGCCGAGGAGCTTGCCCAATCGGTGATCGAAATCAGCACCGACCACAGGATGGCCCGGATCGTTCTCGGGCTTCGCGGAGTCCGAAAGAACCGCCATGAAGAGGCGCGCACTCACTTTGCCGAAGCGGCGTTCACGCCCTTGGGCGAGCTGACCGCCGGCCTTCTCACTGCCTGGTCATTTGCCCATGAGGCCAAGCTGGACGAGGCCATTGAGGCGCTCGGCGCGCTTGATGCCCATGATGCGTTCGGCAATTTCAAGTTGCTTCATACGGGCCTGATTGCTGCTTATCTGGGCGATTACGATCGGGCCGAGCAGGCCTACCGGGAGGCCTATGAACGGGCTGGATCATCTCTCCGGGTGGTCCAGGCCTTCGGCAGTTTCCTCGAGCGCACCGGCCGCGGCAGCGAAGCCTCCGAAATCTACGAACGGTTCCTCGCCACCTCGCAGCGCAATCCCCTAGTGGAGACTGCGAGGACCAGGATTGGCGAAGGTCGGCTGCCTGGGCCATTCATCACTGATGCCAGGGACGGAATGGCCGAGTCCCTGTTCAGTCTGGCAAGCGCCATGTCGGCCGAGCAGAGCATCGACGTCGCGATCATCTACGCCCAGCTGGCGATTGCGCTGAAGCCTGCATTTCCGGTCGCTCAGGTGCTGCTTGGCGAGATTTACGAAGATACGAAACACTACGCCAAGGCGATCGAAGTCTTCGAGTCCATCCCGGAGGATTCGCCTCTGCGGCCCAGCGCCGAGATTCAGATCGCTACCAATCTCGATCATCTCAAAAGGTTCGATGAGGCGCTCGAGCGGCTCGATCGACTGATCGCTGACCGGCCGGGCTATTTCGATGCGCTGGTAGCCCGCGGCAATCTGATGCGGCTGCACGAGAAATGGACCGAGGCTGCCGAGAGCTATTCACGCGCCATCGATGTCATCGGCACTCCTGAGCGCGAGCACTGGACCGTCATTTACTTCCGCGGCATCGCTTATGAGCGCGCCGGCATATGGAACCTTGCCGAGGCTGACTTTCGCGAAGCACTCCGGCTCGAGCCTGATCATCCTTCGGTTCTCAACTACCTCGGCTACTCACTGATCGAGCAGCGCCAGAACCTCGATGAGGCGGTGGGGATGGTTCGCAAGGCCGTCGAGCTGCGGCCCAATGACGGTTACATCGTCGACAGCCTTGGTTGGGCGTATTATCAGCTCGGCGACTACGAGGAGGCGGTGAAGCACCTGGAGCGGGCGATCGGCCTGCCCTGCGGCGATCATCAGTGCTCGTCCGATCCGGTGATCAACGACCATCTCGGCGATGCCTACTGGCGGGTCGGGCGTAAGATCGAGGCACGGTTCCAGTGGCGCCACGCCCGCGACAGTGATCCCGATCCTAAGGATCTCGAGAGAATCGAGCGCAAACTCGTCGACGGCCTGGTTGATGAAGACCACCCGGAACCGATAAAGAGCGCCGGCGATCCCGACAAATCGTGATCAAACCGATTCGGGAGTTCGCCCCCGCAAAGGTCAATCTGGCGCTCCATGTCACTGCCCGGCGTGGCGACGGTTATCATCATCTTGACAGCCTCGTCGTATTCGCCGGGCTTGGGGACTGGCTGGAAACTGGCCCCGGCCAGGGTTTGACGCTGGCGGTCAAAGGACCGCAAGCCGCGGGACTTCCGGTGCAGGGCAATCTGGTGCTCAAGGCCGCCGCGACGCTCCTCGAAGCGACCGGCCGGCCGAATTCCGGCGCAAACTTCATGCTGGACAAACACATCCCCGCCGCGGCCGGGCTCGGCGGGGGATCGTCCGACGCGGCCGCCGCCCTTCGCGCTCTCAACCGACTCTGGGACCTGGGTCTCGACACCGCCCGGCTCACCACGATTGGCGCCACGATCGGAGCTGACGTACCGGTGTGTGTGCCGGCGGCAAGTGCCCGAATTCAGGGCATCGGCGAACATGTCACGTCTCTGCCTGCCCTGCCCGAATTTCACCTGGTGCTTGCCAATTCGGGCCGCGGCCTTGCCACCGCATCCGTGTTTTCCGACCTGGCCCAGCCAAGCAACCCCGGCCTTCCCCAAATGCCCAGCCAATGGCGTGGCTTGGCGCAGCTTGTGGAATATCTCGGCTGCTGCCGCAACGATCTTGCAGGACCCGCCATGGCAGCCGAGCCGACGATCATAGAAGTGCTAACCGCCCTGGCTGGCCAGCGTGAGTGCCTGCTTGCCCGCATGTCAGGCTCGGGGGCAACCTGCTTTGGCCTGTTCGCCACCGCCAGCGCGGCCGCCGCTGCAACCGCGGCGCTCAGCCGGCAGAAGCCCCACTGGTGGGTGGCGGCAGCACCTCGACTTTGATGCGCCCTTATTGGCTCGCCCACACGATCCGAGCGAGCCACTCGACCTGATCGGCAGCCAGCAAGATGGTCTCGTGCTGGATATTGAACGAGGCGAGTTCGAGGCTTTGTGCGGTCTGACGCTTGAGGATCTTGGCCAGCACTTCGCCTGCCCTGGTTCTCACCACCACACGATCCCCGCGCCGCGGCGTCGAATTGGGCGAGACAATGATGATGTCACCGTCACGATAGACCGGCTCCATGCTGTCACCGGTAATCTCGACCGCATAGGCGTTTTCATCCTTGATGCCGGGGAACCGGATTTCATCCCAGCCGCCGCCGACCGGAAAGCCTGCGTCGTCGAAATAGCCGCCGCTGCCGGCCTGCACCAGGCCGATCAGAGGGATGCGTCGCTCCGGCATATTGGCCATACCGCTGAGCAGAGCGGTAAACTCTTCCAATGGGGTCTCAGTTGCGGCGAGAACCTTTGCCAGGCTTTCCGTCGTGGGCCAGCGCCGACGGCCGTCGGGGCTGATTCGCTTGGACTTGTTGAACGAGGTCGAATCGAGCCCTGCCTGCTTCGCCAGACCCGATGCCGACAGACCATTGCGCTCGGCGACGGCATCGATTGCCCGCCAGACTTGGTCATGGGTGAACATTGGATTATTCCATTGTGAACATAGTTTCTGATTCCAGGGCAGTAGTAGGAATGTAAGCCTTGATTCTGCCATTGTCCACAAAAATCACCACTCCTTGCCGGCCTTGTATGGCTGTCGCTCGCCCGATAATTTCGCCCGCCATGGGCGGCACTCTGTTTCGGCTCGTCAGACCTCTCCTTGCGACCCTGGAGCCCGAAGCAGCGCATCGGCTGACCATGAAAGCATTGCAGTGGCGCCTGGTGCGGGCGCCAGACTGGCCGGATCCGCGCTTGGCCACGCGTCTTTTCGGACTCGAGTTTGCCAACCCCGTCGGCCTTGCAGCCGGTGCCGACAAGAACGCCGAGGCGCCGGACGGCGCGCTTGCGCTCGGCTTCGGGTTTGTCGAAATCGGCACGGTCACCCCGCGGCCGCAGGCAGGTAACCCTCGCCCGCGGCTGTTTCGGCTGGCCGAGGACCAGGCGTTGATAAACCGAATGGGATTTAACAATGACGGCTTCGAGGCCGTGCTCGCCAGACTCCCGACCCATAGCGCGCGCGCTGGCATCGTCGGCGTGAATATCGGCGCTAATCGCGACTCCGCCGACCGCATTGCCGATTACGTGGAAGGGCTTTCGGCGTTCTATCCGCTTGCAAGCTACGTTGCAGTCAACGTGTCTTCGCCCAATACGCCAAGCCTGCGCACGCTACAGGCGCGCAGCGAGCTGGAGTTGCTCATCGCCAGGCTGAACAAGACGCGCGACACGCTGACGGTGTCTGTCCCGCTGCTGGTCAAGATTGCGCCCGATCTCACCCGAGACGAGCTTTCCGGCATTGCCGAGGTCTGCCTTGCCGGCCGCATTGACGGGATCATCGTCTCAAACACTACGGTGTCGCGGCCGCCGCTCACCTCCAGGCATGCCAGCGAGTTAGGCGGGCTATCGGGGCGGCCGCTGTTCGAACTCTCCACCCTTAGGCTTGCCGAGATGTACCGTCTGGTCGGAAACCGGATCCCGTTGATCGGCGTCGGTGGAGTCGATTCGGCCGAAGCCGCATGGGCCAAAATCCGCGCTGGTGCCTCGCTCGTCCAGCTGTATACCGCACTTACCTTCCAAGGTCCCGAACTGGTGATGGAGATCCTGCATGGTCTCTCGCGGCGCCTCGACGAGCAGAACCTGACCTCAATTGCGGATGCGGTCGGCATCGGTGCCGATGCGTGGACCGAGACGCGCGGCTAATCAACTTGGCGTCCCGAACGCGCGGCGTTCGAGGGCCGGCAGCCGCATCATGAGCGTCGCCGTGCGCACTGCCAAGAACAGATCGAGCGCCAGCCACAGCCCATGATTGCCAAACACCGGCGTGAAAACCCACCACGCGACGATGAACGCAGAAAAGCTCACAATCATCATGTTGCGCATGTCGCGTGTCTGGGTTGCGCCGGTGAAGATACCGTCGAGCTGGAAACACGCCACGCCGAGCAACGGCGACACTGCAACCCAAGGCAAATACTGCCGCGCCATTACCCGGACCTCAGGCGAGACGGACAGGACATCGATCATCAGTGGACCGACAAGCACGATCGCCAGCACAAGTGAAAGGCTAAGCGCGCCCGCCCACAGGCTCGAAATCTTGACCGCTTGTCGGTACATGGCCCGCATTCGCCGCCCCACTGCCTGGCCGACAAGGGCCTCTGCGGCGTGCGCAAACCCGTCAATCAGGTAGGACGAAAACGTGAAGAAGTGCATGAGAACGGCATTTGCGGCCAGCGTCACGTCGCCCATCCGAGCTGCCTGGGCGGTAAACCAGAAGAAGGTCAGGATAAGCAGCAGAGAGCGCACCATGATGTCGAAATTGACCGACACCATGCGCCTGAGCCGATCCCGGTCGAGAACGCGGGCAAGCTCGAAGGTGGCCTGCACGCGCTTGAGCTCGAAGGCGACCAGCACCAGCCCGAGCAGCGCCGCCGAGACCTCGGCAATCAAGGTGCCGAGTGCAATGCCGTCCGCCGTCATGCCGAGGCCGAGCACGAAGAGGGCGTCCAGCGCCATATTGACCCCGTTCAGAAACAGCGCGATCACCAGCGCTGCCCGCGTCCGGCCGATACCGACGAACCAACCGACGAGCGCGTAGGTCATGAGCGTGAACGGCGCCGACCAGATGCGGATGCTGAAATAGATCGCCGCCTCATGCTCTACGTCCTCCGACGCCTGGACCAAGTGGAAGACAATCGAGCCGACGACCGGGCTCAAGGCAATCAGGGCGAGACCCACGGCGGCCGCAAGGAGCAGGGCCCGGGCCAGCACCGCTGCCAGCTCAGCGGCATCGGCCATTCCATAGGCCTGTGCCGCAAGCCCGCCGGTGCCCATACGCAGGAAGCCGAACCCCCAGTACAGAAAGCTGAAGACGAGCGCGCCGATTGCCACTGCGCCGATGTAATGGGGCTCCGGCAGCCGGCCGATCACTGCGGTATCGACGATGCCAAGCAAGGGCTGGGAGACATTCGCCAGCATGATCGGCATAGCAATGGCCAGCACGCGGCGGTGAGAAACCTCGGTTTGGAAGGGCTGGGACATGACGGTACGACCGTTAGGCCACGGCTGCGATCATCGGGTCAAGCGCGCCTACGGCCGGTTGGCCTATAACGGCGCGATGAGCCACTTGCTGCCGCCCCGATTCGAGCGATGGTTCGCCGCCCGCGGCTGGCGGCCGCGACCGCACCAGCTGGAAGTGGCGGCAGAAAGCGCCGCCGGGCGCTCGGTTCTGCTGATCGCCCCGACCGGTGGGGGCAAGACGCTCGCCGGGTTCATGCCGAGCCTCATAGATCTGGCGGAGGGGTTCCCTACCCCCAGCCCGGCACCACGAAGGGGAGAGGAAGAAAAGGTGCCGAGCCTTGCTCCCTCCCCCCTTGTGGAGAAGGGCCGGGGTGGGGCGCCTGTAGCCAGATCGAGGCGCAGAAATGCCGGACTCCATACCCTCTACATCTCACCGCTCAAGGCGTTGGCGGTCGACATTGCCCGCAACCTCGAAGCGCCGGTGGTCGAGATGGGGCTCGACATCGCAGTGGAGACCCGCACCGGCGACACGCCGCAGTCCAAGCGTGCCCGCCAGAAAAGCGCGCCGCCCGACATCCTGATCACCACGCCCGAGCAGATCGCCCTGCTCATTGCCGATCCGCTCGCCGCGCGACTGTTTCAGGATTTGAAGGCAGTGATCGTCGACGAACTGCATGCTTTGGCACCGTCCAAGCGCGGGGCCCTTCTGGCGCTCGGCCTTGCCCGCATCGGCGTAATGGCTCCGCAAGCGGTGCGGATCGGTCTGTCGGCGACCGTCGCCGATCCCGAAGCACTCGCCGCCTGGCTGGTACCTCAGGGTCCGGGCGCCGCCGAAGCACGCGCTAACATCGTCGCCGGTGCGGCTGGTGCGGCACCAGATATCGCCATTTTGAACTCCGGCCAACGGGTGCCCTGGGCCGGCCACTCGGCCCGTCATGCGGTGAGCGAGATCTATGACGCGATCCGGCAGGCGGGCATGGCGCTCGTCTTCGTCAACACCCGTTCCCAAGCCGAGGTGTTGTTCCAGGAGCTTTGGCACGCTAACGACGACGCCCTGCCGATTGCCCTCCATCACGGCTCGCTCGACACCGCCCGGCGGCGCAAGGTCGAGGCGGCGATGGCGGCGGGTCGGCTGCGCGCCGTCGTGTGCACCTCAACGCTCGATCTCGGAATCGACTGGGGCAATGTCGATCTGGTCATCAATGTCGGGGCACCCAAGGGCTCAAGCCGCATCCTGCAGCGCATCGGCCGCGCCAACCACCGGCTTGACGAGCCTTCGCGCGCACTCCTGGTTCCCGCCAACCGGTTTGAGGTTCTGGAATGCGAAGCCGCCCGGGCGGCGGCCGCTGACGGCGCCCAGGACACCGAGCCCGCCGCCGAATTGAAGCGCGACGTGCTCGCCCAGCACGTTCTTGCCATTGCCTGCGCCGGGCCGTTCCACCCCGACCGGTTGTACGACGAGGTCCGCAGCGCCTGGCCCTACCGTCGACTCGCCCGTGACGACTTCGACCAGACTGTGTCGTTCGTCGCCACCGGAGGCTACGCTCTCAGGACCTACGAGCGCTATGCCAAGCTGAAGCCGTTGCCAGATGGGCGGCTGCGGCTAGCCCATCCCCGGTTCGCGCAGCGCTACCGCTTGAACGTCGGGACGATCGTCGAATCGGAGATGGTGAAAGTCCGTTTGGTCGGCGCTAGGCAGCGCGCCGGGCGGCGGGTGCTGTCGGGCGGCCGCGTGCTGGGCGAGGTCGAGGAGTGGTTCATTGAACAGCTGTCCCCCGGCGATACGTTTGTGTTTGCCGGCGAGGTGCTGCGGTTTGAAGGCCTCGGCGACCTTGATGCCCTGACGAGCCGGACGCGCGCAACCGATCCCATGGTTCCCTCCTACATGGGCGGCAAGTTCCCTCTGTCGACCTACCTCGCTGCCCGGGTGCGCGCCATTCTCGCCGACGAACGTCAATGGCTCTCCCTGCCTAACCAGGTTCGGGACTGGCTGTACATGCAGCGCTGGAAGTCGCTTGTGCCACGCGCCGACGAGATGCTGGTCGAGACCTTCCCTCGCGGCCGCAAACACTACCTTGCATGCTACCCGTTCGAGGGCCGGCTGGCGCACCAGACGCTCGGCATGTTGCTCACCCGACGCCTTGAGCGTCTGGGCGCACAGCCGATGGGCTTCGCCGCCTCCGATTATGCGCTCTCCATATGGGGCCTCGGTGACCTGTCGCGCCTCGTCACGACCGGCGCCTTGAGCCTCGCAAGCCTGTTCGACGAGGACATGCTGGGCGATGATCTCGAGGCATGGCTTGCCGAATCAAACCTTATGAAGCGGGCCTTCAGGACCTGCGCCATCATCGCCGGGCTCATCGAACGGCGTAGCCTTGGCAAGGAAAAGACCGGCCGACAGCTCACCGTCTCCTCCGACCTCATCTATGACGTGCTCAGAGCCCACGAGCCCGATCATGTGCTGCTCAAGGCCGCCTGGGACGACGCCGCGGCCGGTCTCATCGATATCCACCGCCTGGCTCGGCTGCTCGCCCGCATTAAGGGACGCATTGTGCACCGGGCACTTGAGCAGGTCTCGCCGCTGGCAGTTCCAGTCATGCTTGAGATCGGTCGCGAACCGGTTTATGGCGAGGCCGATGACGCCCTCCTCAAGGAAGCCGCCGACGCTCTCATCGAGGAGGCCATGCGGCTTGTCTGAGCCCGTCAGTCCCCCCACCCGCGACCCCTCCCCCCGAGGCGAAGGGGAGCAGCATGCGCCGGTGCCCATCGCTCCCTCCCCCCCAACATGGGAGGGTCGGGGAGGTGGCGGGACGGCACCAACCATCCGGCTCGCCGCCATGGACCTGGTGCCGGATCTGACCGGCGCCCTCTACATGCCGGACGACCGGACCTTGATCGCCGCCGACCTGCACTTCGAGAAGGGCTCGAGTCGCCGGGCAAACGGCGTCCATCTGCCGCCCTATGATACCCGTTCGACACTCACACTGCTCGCTGATGCAGTGGCGCGTTGGCGGCCCCAACGGCTGGTTCTGCTCGGCGACAGTTTCCATGACGAGCGGGGACCGCAGCGCCTCGATGCTGCTGACGCGGCGGGCATCGACGCTCTCGGCCAAGCTACGGAGATCATCTGGATCGCTGGCAATCACGATCCGGTGCTCGACGCTGATCTCCCCGGCACGGTCGCGCACGAGATGTGGCTCGGGCCACTGGTGTTGCGACACGAGCCGTGCCCCGGAGCCGTCAACGAAATCGCCGGCCATCTGCATCCCGTGGCGGCAGTGCAGCGGCGCGGGCGCAAATTGCGCCGCCGGTGCTATGCCGGCGATGACGAGCGCCTGATCCTGCCGGCCTTCGGCGCCTATGCCGGAGGCCTGAGCGTGCTAGCCCAGCCGTTTGCGCCGCTGTTCTACGGGCGCAGCTTTACTGCCTGGCTCATCGGTCGCAATGCCATCCATCGCGTCCCGGCAACCGCCCTGCTGGCGTGATCCTCAGGCGCTCGACAGGACGATCCGCGCCAGGACGGCAAGCAGCGGCACCACCGCAAGGCTTGTCAGGATCATGCGAAGCCGGGCGAACCAGGCCGGCAGCCGGCCTGAATCGGCGCAGATCTGATCCCACAAGGCCTGGGTGAGCAGCCCGGCGATGAGAACGGATACCCCGACTACCGGCGGGGCCATGAGTGCGGCGAACCCTGCCAGTGGCGCTCCGATGCTCAAGGCGAGCTCCCACGCCTGCCGCCGTGTCCCCTGTGGGCGCAGGGCTAGGCCCCACCGGATGCCGCCGAGAAAGGCCAGCCCGACTGCGCCATAGGCAGTCATGGCCAAGATCACCCCGGAGGCTGCGACTGGTCCGATGTCAGTGAGCAAGATCAATGCGGCCACCCAGTAGGGCACGATGCCGGCAAGCCCGAGCACCAGCGCCGCTGGTCGGACGCGATCGCCATCGGTCACATCGAGCAGCATAGTCGCCCCCTTTGAGCGTGCGCCTATGCCGCCAAACGCGTCAGGCATCGTGCGGGTTGCTGCAATCGCAAGACCGCTTGGTATGATCGTCACGATCTGAGTTCGGCCAGGTCCCGGAACAGCGCCAGCGCCTCGGGGTTGGCAAGCGCCTCCTGGTTCTTGACCTCGCGGCCGTGCACCACGTCGCGCACCGCAAGCTCGGTGATTTTGCCCGACTTGGTGCGCGGAATATCGGCGACTGCCACGATCCTGGCCGGCACGTGTCGCGGCGAGGCCCCCTCTTTGACCTTGGCCCGGATCCGCTGGCGCAAGTCATCATCGAGCACCATCCCGTCTTTCAGGCGCACGAACAGCACGATACGCTCGTCGTTGTCCCAGTCCTGGCCGATCGCCAGGGCCTCGGCAATGGCGGGGATCTGTTCGACCTGGGCATAGATCTCGGCGGTGCCGATGCGCACCCCGCC
>CAYWVA010000002.1:0-38323 GCA_964461545.1 uncultured Rhizobiaceae bacterium
GCAGCCGCACCTCGCCCGAATGCGGCACCAGATAGCCCATGATCACCTTGAGCAAAGTGCTCTTTCCGGCACCGTTGGGACCGATGATGGTCACCACTTCGCGCTCGCCCAGCGTGAGGCTGACACCGTGCAGGACTTCCGTCCCGTCATAGCCGGCGAAAACGTTGTCGACGTCGATCAGCGCCATGGTCAATCGGCCCCAGGGTTCATTGTGGCGGTGCGGCCTCGTCGGCAGGACTTGCGCGCCGGGCCAGATAGGCGTGCAAAACCTCGTCGCGGCGCAACACTTCGTCAGCCTCACCCTCGGCGATGACCCGGCCGGCGTCCAGCACCGACACCCGGTCGCAGGCACCGCGGATGAACTTCATGTTGTGTTCGACGATGAGGAAGTTGTGTCCGTGGTCGCGCAGCCGATGGACCACCTCGGCAATGTCCTCGATGAGCCGCGGATTGACACCGGCGACCGGTTCGTCGAGCAGGATCAGGCGCGGCTCGGCCATCAGGATCTGGCCGAGAGCCAGAAGCTTCTTCTGCCCGCCCGACAGGCTGCCTGCGTAATCGTCGGCTTTGGGGCGCAGCTTGACAAGCTCAAGCACATGGAAGGCGCGTTCCAGGTAGGCGCGCTCCTGGCGGCGCACTGCGCGCGCGCGAAAGACGGTATTGATCATGCCCTCGCCCAGCTGGTTCTGGGGGGCGAGCAGCATATTCTCCATCACCGTCATGCGCTGCGGACAGAGGTTCGCCTGGAACGTCCGGCACAGTCCCAGGCGGGCCACCTGGTAGGGGCGAAACCTGTTGATGGACTTGCCGTCGAAACTGACATGGCCGCGGTCGGGACGCAGGAATCCGGTGATGATGTTGAACAGCGTCGTCTTGCCCGACCCGTTGGGGCCGATAAGGCCGTAAATCATACCCGCCGGCACGGTGAGGCTCACGCCATCGAGCGCCGTCACGCCGCCGAAGCGCTTGTGAACGTCGCGGACGTCAAGGAGCGGCTCAGCGGTCATAACGGCGTCGCCTTTCGGGTACCAGGCCCCGTGGCATGAAGAGGATGACCAGAATGATCAGCACCGCGATGACGATCATCCGTAACGGGCCGAGGACCTGCGCATCGATGTTCACCAGAGGAGCAATGAATCGAGTGCCGTTGTAAATCGCCTGGATGATGAAGGTTCCCACCAGTACGCCGACAAAGTTTCCGGCCCCGCCGAGGATCACCATCGACCAGATGATGAAGGTCTCAAGCGGCAGGAAATACTCCGGCCCGATATAGGCGTTGTAGTGGGCAAACAGGGCGCCGGCAAAGCCGCCGAGCGCCCCGCCCACCGCCATGGCTCGGATGCGGAAACTGCTGACATTCTTTCCCAGTGCCAGCGGCACCTCGTCGCCCTCGCGCAGTGCCTTGAGGGTGCGCCCGATCGGCATGGCGGCGAGCCTGGTCACCACCACGTAAGCCACCGCCAGGCAAATGAGCACCAGCACCATGTAGAAGATGTTGTAGTGATAGAACGTGTAGCCCTGGGCGGTGAAGTAGTCGCGCAACGGCCTGGGGATGCCGCTGACGCCGAAGGCCTCGCCCCTGTAAGGGCCGCCAAGCCGGGTGTTGAGGAATATGATGCGGACGATCTCGGCGGCCGCCAGCGTGCTGATGGCCCAGTAGTCCTGCTGCAGGTTGGCAGTGGGCAGGGCCATGAACATCCCGAACAGGGCTGCGGCGGCGATGCCGGCCAGCATGCCGAATCCGATGGGCCATCCGAAAAGCACCACGAGAATGGTCGAGGTGTAGGCGCCGAGCATGAAAAACACGACATGGCCGAGATTGACCAATCCGGTGATGCCGTACTGAAAATTCAAGCTCAGGCTCAGAATGCCCCAGATGCCGATGATAGTGACCAGGTAGATGAGGAACTCGATCACCGCTTGGCTCCCAGTAGCCCGCTTGGGCGCAGCAATAACGTGAGGATGAGAAGGCTGAACGGGATTGCCGCCTTGTAGCCGGTCGGAATGAAGACAAAGGCGCCGACGTCAAAGCCCAGCGCCTTGAGCAGGGGGCTCCAGTTGATGGCCAAGCCGACGTTCTCGGCAAAGCCGACGAGCAGGGCACCGAGCATCGCCCCGTAAGGATTGCCGATGCCCCCGACGATGGCTGCACTGAAGACCTCGATGATGAGGCCGAAGCCCATGTCGGGCTTGAGTTGCGTGTTGAGCCCGACGAGGACACCGCCGAGCGCGGCGAAGCCTCCGCCGATGAACCACACGGTGCGGATCACGCCCTCGCTATGAATGCCGCTGGCCTGCGCCAGCGACTGGTTATCGGCGGTGGCGCGCATGGCGATCCCAAGCTTGGTGCGGCTGAGCAGCAGGTGGAACACCAACATGGCCACGACCGCCGATACGATGACGGCAAGTTGCGTGGGGGTGATGCGAATGCCGAGTATCTGCCACGGCGCGAGCACGCCGAGCCTGTAAAAGTAGGGCGACGGGCCCCAGATGGCCCGAACCGTCTCACGCATGGCAATGCCGAGCGCGAAACTGGCAATCATCAGCATGATCGGGGAGGCGCTGCGCAGGCGGGAGAAGATCACCCGGTCGATACCGACCCCAAGGCTGCCGGCAAGCCCAATGGCAATGGCCGCAGCGAGCAGGAACGGCACGCCATAGGTCACCGACAGGGCCAGCGCCAGATAAGCGCCGATGGTCGCGAACTCGACATGGGAGAAGTTGGGAAAGCGCAGCACGCTGTAGACCATGGTCAGACCCACCGCAAGAAACGATAGCTCCGCAGCGCGCGAAAAGCCGTCGATGAGCACCTGAAGCAAGGAGGGCCTCGTGACCGGTTTGTGCCAAGCCGTGGGAAGCTATCACACCGCCTGAGCTATACATTGTAAAGAGTTGAGAGCGGTGGGGCGAGACAATCGGGTGCGAGGCAGCGGTTAAGGCGATACCTCAAGACAAGGCTCGAAGGGCCCGCCGGAGGTGATCGGGATCGCCATCGGGCAGCATGCGATCGATCTCGGCATGGGTATGCCGCCAGACAGGAACGGCACCTGCCAAGACAGTTCGGCCCGCCGGTGTCAGCTTCATCCGGCGAGCCCGCCGGTCATGGGAGTCGACCGCCACTTCGATCAAGCCCCGCCGCTCCAGCGGCTTCAGCGCCGCTGTGAGCGTTGTGCGGTCCATGGCAAGGAATCTGGCAACGTCACCCATCGTCGGGGCTTTCGGGCGGTTCAACGACATCATCAGCGAGAACTGTCCATTGGTCAGTCCGTGCGGCCTGAAGGCCTCGTCGAAACGTCGCGCGAGCGCCCGGGCAGCCCGCTGCGCATGAAGACACAGGCAGTGGTCGCCCACATGACGGGTCGTTTCGCGGGAGACATCTAACGGGTCTGACATGTCCCATATTATATTGATATCAACGAATAAAGTCAATCGGAGGTCGCCCGCCGATGATCGTTTGTTGCTGACTCAATGTCAGAAGAGACGCAGCACGATCAGCACCAAAACCAGAAGGTAGCCGAGGAATGTCGGCATCATCGTCAGCGTCATGCCGAGTGACCGCCCGCGGACGCCCCGTCGATAGCCCCGCAGGAACAGAATGCGGCCAATCGCAAAGAGCACGACACCGACGACAATCAGCGACAGCCATCGCGCGGTGACCAGAGTGGCCAGGGCGACATAAAGTCCGACCGCAAGCACTGCCTGCTCCAGTGTGTTCTGGAGGAAGGCGGCATATATGGCGATCCGCTCGCTCGGCGGACCAGCTGCTGATCCGCCAATGTCTTGCGGCGAGAGACGCCGGGCCGTGGACACCAGCAGCACCCCGATCAGCACCCAGACGAGGACGAAGACGCTCGCCTGGGCGGCGAAGGCCAGGCGATCGACGAGCGCCGCAGGAAACACATAGATCCGGGGCTGTACGGCGCAGCCGACCGCGACCCCAACTCCCACAGCAAGCAGCGCAAACAAGCTCGCACGCCGGATGGCGCACTCTGCCTGTGCCATGTCGACCTGCTCGGGAGGGCTGCGGTAGCTCTCTTCAGACATGGACCAGGGCGTTGCTCTGAGTATGCTTGGATGCAAGGCGCACGCCCCCTGTGCCTCACACTAAAGGCCGCTCGGCTTCAAACGCAGATCACGTCTGCTAATCCGCCGGACCCATGCCATTGGTGCGATGCTCTTCGTGGCGGTCAGTCGCAATCTCGTGCCCGTCAAATTGAAGGTCATCGTCCAAGCTCAGTTCCCCATTGAGGTCGCTGATATGGGCAGATAGCCGCTCTCTGCGCTCCTCTTCGAGAGCGACCAGATCCTCGAACATCTTTCGCAGTGCCGACTTTCGCTCTGCAGCTTCGGCATCGATCCGCTCCTCCTCCTGCTCGCGCATGCTTTGGAGCGTATCGATCATTTTTGTGCAATGATTAGCCATGCGCTGCAGAGCCTCTCGGTCGCGGTTCTGTTCCGCTATGAGCGCATTCAAAGCGACTCGAGCGGAGTTCAGTGACTGCCTTCCCATCGCTCTACTCCCGTCTCCCTGGAACTGCCGTGGCCTCCGCCAGTTTTATCGACACCAGCTGTAAACTCCGAGCCACGTCGGCAATTACTTGAACGAATTGGCCTTTTTGATGGCAAATCATTCACTACGGCTGAGTCGCCTGTCATCCCTAGTCTTAAGCGCTTCGGTACAGTTTGGTCATGGTGAACTCGCGATGGCCGAGCGCCTCGGCGGCGGTCACCCGGCCATTGGCGGTGCGAACAACCATGTCGATAAGCGCATCACCGGCCTCTGTCAGAGTCATCTCACGCCGCAGGATGCCGGTGACATCCAGGTCGATGTGTTCCGACATGGTGCGCACGGTTCGCGGATTGCCGCTGATCTTGATGACCGGCATGATCGGGTTGCCGATGACGTTGCCCTGGCCGGTGGGGAACATGTGCACGACGAATCCGGCCGCGGCCTGGAGGGTGCAGCATTCCGCGGCGGCGCTCGATGTGTCCATGAAATAAAGCCCTGCACCCCTGGCGGGCGCTTCGGCCGGCCCAAGCACGTCGATATAGCGCACCTGCTTGCCGATCTTTTCCAGATTGCCGAAGGCCTTCTCCTCAATGGTGGACAGGCCGCCATACTTGTTGCCCTTGGTCGGCTGGCTGTCCATGAGGTCGTCAACCTTGTACGCCTCGATGACCGTGTCCTGGTAGTCTTGCCAGATCTTCAGGAACTTATCACGCACCTCGGGCGTGCTGGCGCGCTCGGCGCACACTATCTCGGCTCCAGTCAGTTCCGTGGTCTCGCCGAAACAGCCGTAGATGCCCCGGGGAATCAGCTTGTCGTAGAAGTTGCCCACCGTCGGACATGATGCGAGGCCGGTCGTGGTGTCGCTTTCGCCGCATTTGCACGCCGCCCACAGTTCCTCGATGCCGACCGGCTCGCGCTGTTTTTCGCTGGCCCACTGGACGAAGTCCTTTGCCGTTCGCGCAGCTCGCGCGACGGTCATCAGGTCGCCGGTCTGTTCGATGGCAAAGCCCTCCACCGGCTTGCCGGTCTTGGCGATGGCGTCCACGATTCTCTTGGTCCATTCCGGTTCGATGCCGATCACCACGCACGCCGCGACGTTGGGGTTGGCGCCCATACCGATGATGGTGCGGAAGTGCAGATCGAGGTCGGCCCCGAACTGCAGCCGTCCGTAACTGTGGGGCAGCGCCATGACGCCCTTGATGTTGTTGGCCACGCCCTCGCAGGCGGCATTCGAAATGTCGTCGATAGGGAGCACGACCACATGGTTGCGGATGCCGACGCGGCCGTCGTCGCGCCGGTAGCCGAGGAAGCTGTCCTGGGTCATGGTCACCACCGCTTGGTCTTGATGTTATGGGCGTGGACATAACCGCCGACTTCGATGTCCTCCACAGCACGGCCGATGTCGTGTTCGTACTTGACCACCGTGTCCCCAGCGTTCATGGCCCTGATCGCCACCTTGTGTCCGAGTGGAATGTCTGCCTTGGCGGTGACCTGCACCGTCTTGTTGCCCTCCATGATCCAGCCGACCAGTTCCTGGCCGGCCTTTGCGTCCTCGACTACCACCACCCCAACGGTGTCTCCCTGGTTGTGGACGACGAAGTGCGGGTTTCGGCTCACGCTTTTCTCCTTCTGCCTGTCATCTGCAGGCTATCTCAACGTGGCACGCAAGGGAACGGCGAGCGCGCATCGGGAACGCGGACTCGCCTGCTGCCACACCGATCAGTGCATGAGGCTCATCTGGTTGGCCTCGACCTGCTGCCAGAACTCCTCGATGGTGCCGGCGAACTGGATGCGGCCGCGCTCCAGGACATAGCCGCGCCGGGCGATGCGGCTGCAAAAGCGCAGGTTCTGGTCGGCGGTCAGCATGGTGATGTTTTCCGCCTGCAGGCGATGAATGACCTCGACGAGCTGCTGGACCATCAGCGGGCTCAGGCCCTCCGAGGTCTCGTCCAGCATCAGCACCGACGGCCGCTGGATCATGGCGCGGGCGATCGCCAGCAGCTTCTTTTCGCCGCCGCTCAGCACCGCGCCGCTGCGGCCTTTGAGCTCGTCGAGCAGCGGGAACATGTCATAGGTTTCATCGAGCGGCCGCGGGCGGCGGCTGGAATGGGTGAGCTTCTGGGCCAACACCAGGTTCTCCTCCACCGTTAGATGGGGGAAGATCTGGTGATTGTCCGGCGCCATGCCGATACCGAGGCGGGCGATGGTATAGGGCGCAAGACCGGTAATGTCGCGGCCGTCGAATCGCACCCGTCCGCCGGTGCGAACCGGAGGAACGTGGCCCATGATGGTGCGCATGAGCGCGGTCTTGCCGGCCCCGTTGCGACCCAGCAGGGTCACGGTTTCGCCGGCCTCGGCGGTGAGCGACACCTGGCTCACCACCTCCACCTTGCCGTAATAGCTGACCAGCTCTTCGACTTCGAGGATCGCCATTTTCGGGCTATACCTCCTCTCCGAGATAGACTTCCCGGACCTCGCGGTTGTCCTGGATTTCCTGGGGCGTCCCTTGCGCCAGAATGGCGCCGCGATGCATCACGATGATCCACTGGCACAGTCCGAACACCACTTCCATGTCGTGCTCGATGACCACGAAAGTGGCCCGCTTGGCCTCGGCCAGTCCCTTGATCAGCTCGAGCATCTGGTCGCGCTCGTGCGGGCTGACACCCGACGTCGGCTCGTCCAGAAAGCACAGCCTGGGATCGGTAGCCAGCGTCACGGCGAGGTCGAGGCGGCGCTGCTGGCCGTGGGACAGCTGGTCGGCCTGGCGGTGGCGCAGGTCCCACAGGCCGACCTCGTTGAGGGCTGCCTCCACCTCCTCGGCCGACTCTGTCGCCGAACTGGTGAAGAAGCGGCGGTTGCGTCCGTGGCGGGTGATGCGGGCGATCTGAACATTCTGGAACACGCTCAGGCGGCTGAACACGTCGACGATCTGAAAGCTGCGGCACAGCCCGCCGCGCACCCGGGCATGGGCGGGCGCGGTGGTTATGTCGGCGCCGTCGAACGTGATCCGGCCGGCGTCCGGCAACATGTGCCCGGTCAGGACATGAACCAGCGTCGTCTTGCCGGCGCCGTTGGGGCCGATGATGCCGGTCACTCGACCGTCGACCAGCCCGAGATCGACGTTGTCGACGGCGCGCATGCCGTTGAACGCCTTGACGAGCCCGGTGGCGCTGAGCAGCTCGGTCATGGCTTGTCGTTCCGCAATCGCTCCGACCAGCGCATCAGGCTGCCGAGAACGCCGCCGCGGAAGCCGAGCACAATGGTGATGACGATGAGCCCCATGACCAGCTGCCAGTGGTCGGTCACCCGCACCACCATCTCCTTGATGCCGATGAACAGGATGGCTCCGACGATCGGCCCGGCGAATACGTAGAGCCCGCCGATCAGCGAGGCCAGCACCGGCTCGGCGGAGTAGATCCAGTGGGCATAGATCGGCGTGATGGTGCGCTCCAGCGGGGCCAGCATCGAGCCGGCAAGACCGGCATAGAGCCCGGCGATGACGAAGGCCCACAGCCGGAAGCGGCGGATCGGAATGCCGACGAAGGAGGCCCGCACGGAGCTGTCGCGGATGGCCTGGAAGGTGAGGCCGAGCGGCGAGTTGACGATCCGCCACATGAGCCACACGGCGATCAGCGTGGTGACGAGGACGAAGTAATAGTAGCTCGGAATGTCGAACAGCTCGATGCGCATGCCAGGCACTTCCAGTGGCGCGCGCGGCACGCCCGTCAGCCCGTCGTCGCCACCCGTGACGTCGCGCCAGCGCCACACCAGCGAGTGGATCATCATGCCGAAGCTCAGCGTCAGCATGGCGAAATAGATCTCGGTGAGCCGTACGCACAGATAACCAAGCACCAGGGCCACGATGCCGGCCGCCGCCACCCCGCCGATGATGCCAAGCAGCAGCGACGGCGCTTGCAGCAGAATGAACGCGCAGACATAGGCCCCGGTGGCGAAAAACCCGGCCTGACCGAAGGATAGAAGGCCGGTATAGCCGAGCAGCAGATTGAAGCCGAGGGCAAACAGCACCAGCAGCATGGTCTGCATCATCAGCCACAGGCCGAATGTGCCGAACAACCACGGTGCCGCCACCAGGGCGGCGACCGCCATCAGGACGGGGACAACGATGCGCCAGTCCATAGCCATTCAGCGGCCTCCGAGCAGGCCTTGCGGCCGGAAGATAAGCACCAGCGCCATCACCATATAAGGCAGGAACAGCTCAAGCTGCGGCGCCAGCAGGGTGGAGTAGGTGATCAGCATGCCGACCACGATGGCCCCGACGAAGGCGCCGCGCAGGTTGCCGAGGCCGCCGATCACCGTGACGATGAAGGCCTGGATGATCATGGCGACCCCGAGGCCTGGCGACACGGCGCGCATCGGGATGCTCAATGCCCCGCCGAGGGCGGCAAGTGCTGCGGCCAACGCGAACACCAGCATGAACACCCGCGGCACGTTCAAGCCCAGTGTGGCGCCCATCTCACGACTCCAGGCGGCCGCCGTGACCATTCGCCCCCACCAGGTCTTTTCGAAGAACAGCCATACGCCGATCCCGACCAGGATCCCGACCGCCAGGATGAACAGGTTGTAGATCGGGAACGGCCGGCCGAACAGCCGCACCGCGCCTTCGAGCCCCCAGGGGATCGGCGGGATCATGAACGTCCCGCCCCAGATCATCTTGACGAGATCGTCGATCACCAGCACCAGGCCGAAGGTGAGGAGCAGCTGGAAAGGCAGGTCGATATTGTAGATATGGCGCAGCAGGAAACGCTCCATCACTGCCCCGACGAGCGCCACGCAGATGGTGGCCAGGATCACCGCCAGCCAGAAGTTCACGCCGAGCGTGCCATAGATGGTGAAAGCAAAATAGGCGCCGAGCATGAACAGCGCGCCGTGGGCGAAGTTGAGCACGCCCAAGACCCCAAAGGCGATGGTCAGCCCGGCGGCCAGCAGCCACAGATACATGGAGTAGGTCAGGCCGACGAGGCCCTGATAGAGATAGATGTCCATGCCTGCCTCAGCGCCGGACGGCCGGTGCGGGTCGTGCTACCTGGATAAAGAGACCTGGCGGCCGCCTCCGCAAAGCGGCCGCCAGGTCAGGCGAGCGTGTCAGGTGGGGATCGGGTCAAACGGCGGCCAGCGGTAGTACTCCTTTGGCGAGACGATGCTCAGGTCAGCCCCGACCACGGGAATCGGATACTCGTCGAGCCTGACGACACGACCACCCGGGACGGTGTAGACCGCCTGATGGTCCTCCTCGCGATAGGTGCGCATGCCGGCCGGGGTCTCGATGGTCATGCCCTCGAGGGCCTCGATGACCTGTGCGGTCTCCGTTGTGCCAGCTGCCTCGCACGCCTGCTTGAGCGAATAGACCGCCGCGTAGGTGCATTCGGCGGAATAGTTGGGGAAGCGGCCCCAACGCTCCTGGAAGTCGCTGACGAAACGATCATTGCGGTCGCGCGTCTCCTCCTCGCTCCAGTTGAAGATATAGCGACCGGTCGCCCACAGCTTGTCCTGAAATTGGTCGATATGGCCAGCATTGCCTTCCAGCACATCGACCGAGGCACCCATGGCCTGCCACCAGGCGCCAAGCTGATCGAAAGCGCCCATAACCAGTCCGGTGCGCAGCAAACCGACCGCCTCGCCGGCCCACGGTGTTGAGAACAGGCCGTTCGGCTCCGCCGCCATGACCGACGACACGTGGCCGCTGAAGTCGAGTGTCTGGAACGGCGCCCAGGTCTCGGCCACAAACTCCACGTCGGGGCGCAGTTCCTGCAGCGTATGCTTGAACATTGCCCAGGAGGCGCGACCATACTCGTAGTCGGCACCGATATTGGCCCAGCGCACGAGGTCGTCGCGCTCGGCAAACATGCGAGCCGCCAGGATCGAGTCCTGATAGATCGGCACCGAGGCACGGAAGATCTGCCGGATACCATCCTTGTGGCATAGATCCTCGGTCAACCGATGGGTCGCGGCGTGGGTAAAGATGCAGATGCGGTCAAGCTCGGCCAGGACCGGGCCGACGGCCAGCGAGCTGCCGCTGGAATCGACGCCGACCAGGAAGTCCGCCCCCCAATCGGACACCTGCTGGCGGGCATTGCGAACCGCCACGTCGGGACGCAACTCTTCATCTACAAAGTTCAGCTCGACGGTGCGCCCGAGAATGCCGCCGGCCGCGTTGATCTCCTCGATCGCCAGGGTCGCGCCCATGTTCATCTGCCGACCGTAATCGGCGTGGGCCCCGGACAAGGCGCCCTGGCCGCCGATGCGGATCGGCTGCTGGGCGCGCGCCCGGCCGATGCCGAGCTTGCTGACATAAGCGGTAGCGCCAGCTGCGCCAACGCCGGTCAAAAAAGATCGCCTGTTGGTTGTCATTGATATCCTCCCAGTCGACTTCAAGTAGCGGGCAAGTGGGGTGCGGACAGGCGCCACAGTGTCGTTACTGCTCGGCGCCTGGATACTCTCGGCGAGAACTCACGCAACTGTCAGTCTACCACGATGCCGAGCCGATGACCATCGAGACTGGGCGACGGGTTCCCCAAACCCCCAGATGGGCTCCAGACCTTGCTCGCTGGTTGGCGCGGATGCCGGCCCTGAAGGAAGCGACGCAGGCGCCCCAGGCGCGCAGCGGCAATCAGCAGGGATCTGATAGGTGAACCGGAGATGAACAGCACCTTCAAACGCCATTCAGCGGGGTGGCGCGATCATGGATGCCACTGCCGACTATCCGGAGGATCTGATCATGGGCACGCATTCCAGCGGTCGACCGGCGACCCCGATGCAAGCTGCTAATCATCAACACCTTGTTCGCGACAGCGATGTCATTTGGCTCCGACGCGGCCAGCGCTTGGGCGAAATGCTGCTGGCGCTGGCGAGGTCGCTTGAGACGCGGAAAGAGCCGGCGATCAGAAATCGCGTAGTTGATCCCGCTGCTTAGCTCGTGCCGATGGCAATCCCGCCACTGCCGGGTCCATTTCCCCCTTTGGGCAGGGCGCCCTCACCGGACCGGGCTTTTTCATGGGCGACGGCGGCAGAATGACCCTGCGGGTCACCTTGGCCGCCGTCTGGACCTTGAGAGTCCACCTGTGCATGAGACTGTCGAAACAGTTAACCAATCGTTAACCCAACAGGGTCGGTTGGCTGGCCCGAGGCACTTCGCAGGCCGGCTCTATATGGGCGGGCATACCGTGAAGGCGATTTTCGGGGATAGGATCGCAACAAAATGACCTGCTGGCGTCAGAACGCTACCCCGTCTTCGATCGGGCCTGGTGTGCCGTAGGGGCAGCTGAGTTCAGCGCCATCGCTAGAGCACACCGGACTTGAGACGATTTGCCAGAGTGGCAAGCCATCACGGACGAGGAGCTGTTCAGGACCGCCGGGCCGCCACCGATCAACCCGGCCGGCCGTGATCATGTAGCCGCCCCGGCGGCGGCGAGCACCAACGCGTCCCGCATGCCGTCTGATGGGCCATATCCAATTCGCCCGGGAATCCGCCTCACGAGGTGTGACAGAACCGCTCGCGAAAGCGTGTGGCATGCAGCGCGTTGACGACATTGTGCGGCGTGCGGCCCTCGACGATCGCTCTCACCTGTTCGACCGTCTCACTGGCCTGGGCCTGGATGGCAGCCGGCGTCAAGCCGCCGACGTGCGGCGTCGCGACGACGTTGACAAGACGGGCTAGGTTGGGCGACGGCATCTGATCGCTCGCCCGGCCCACATCAAGGGCAGCGCCGGCGATGCGCTTGGCACCGAGTGCTTCGGCAAGGGCCTCTTCGTCGACCAGATCGCCACGCGAGGCATTGATGAAGAATGCCTCCGGCCGCATGCGCGAGAACGCATCGGCGTTCATCAGGTTCTCCGTCTCCGCTGTTGCCACCGCGAGGCAGACGACGAAGTCCGATGCCTCAAGAAGTTCAGGGAGCGGCAGTTGCCGCGCCCGCTCGGCCGGCACCTGCTTGTGGGGATCCGTCACCAGCACGGTCATACCGAGCATTTGTGTCACCTCGGCCAGACGGGCACCGATCTGGCCGAAGCCGATGATCCCGACCGTGCTGCCCGCAAGCTGACGCCCCATCGAGGCCTGCGGCACCTTGCCCGCATGATAATCGCGGGTGTAGCGACCAATGCCGCGGGCGAGGTCGACCATCGCTCCGAGCACCCATTCGACGACGGCATCGACGAAGCCGGGGCTTGCCCTCGTCACCAGCACGCCATGGCGCGACGCGGCCTCGACGTCGACTGTCCTGATGTCGACGGCGCAGCGGTGGAACGACAGGAGCCGCGGGGATTGCTCGAAAAGCACCGCCGGCCCCGGCGTATTGCGGTCGGAGACGATGATGTCGCAGTCCGCGGCCGCCGCGACGAGGTCTGCCGGCGGCAGCGGTTGATCGTGATGATGCAGCTTGACCTCGCCCAGGCCCTGGAGCGCCCGCACGGCGCGCGGCCCGTAATAGTCGGCGAGCATCTTGGGGGTATGGGTGAGAAGGATCTTCATGGGCGGGCGCTACAGGCATATCGTTGAGACACTAGAGCTTCCACGGGTCGCCCCCGCTCTCGGCGCGCACGAAGCTGCCGCCCTGGCGCGCGTCGACGAGATCGTCGCCCGTTTTTTCGGGATGCGCGGCAAGCACCTCCGCGGCATGGTCCTCAGCGCGGTCCTGCGGCCTGTAGCCAAGGCGCAGGGCGTTGGCGTTGTCCCACCAGGCGCGAGCATTGTCCGACATGCCGTAGACGATCTCGTACTTGAGAGCCGGGTGATCGATGCCGATGCGGATGAGCTGATAGAGGTCGCGCGGGCTGACCCAGATGGCGAGCCGACGGACATCCAGCGGCTTGGGATTGACATTGCCGATCCGGATGCACAGAACCTCGGCCGCGTATTTGTCGGCATAGAGGCTACCCAGGGCTTCCCCGAAGCATTTGCTGAGCCCATAACGGCTGTCCGGCCGCACCGTGACGTCCACACCGATCTTGTGATCGCGGCGGTAGAAGCCGACCGCGTGATTGCTGCTAGCGAACACCACCCGCTTCACATCCGCAAGGCGTGCCGCCTCGAAGACATTGTAGGTGCCGACGATGTTCGAGCTGAGGATCGTCTCCCAGGGTCCCTCGACGGAATAGGCGCCGAGATGGACGATACCGTCCACGCCCTCGACGGCCTTTGCGACGGCCTCGAGATCGGCAAGGTCGCCGGTGCCGGCCTCTTCGCCCTCGCAACAGTCCGGCACCGGCTCGCGGTCGAAGAGGCGCAATCGGTAATCGGCTCGCATCAGCGGCCGCAGCATGTGCGCCGCCGCGCCGGCAGCGCCGGTCAGCAGGATTAGTTTGTTGGCCATTCACGCAAATCCATAAAGGCTGGCAGGATTGTCGGCGAGGATGCGGTTGCGCACCGCCTCATCGGGACACCAATACCCCAGCACGTTGAGCAGCATGGCGTCATCCGGCGGGTCGGGCTGGGCACTGGGATGTGGCCAGTTCGAGGCCCAAAGCATGCGCTCGGGCGCTCGCCTGATGAGCTCCTTCGCCAGCACGCCCACGTCGCGATAGTCCGGCGGGCCGGCCTTCGACGTCTCGTAAGGCGCGCTCAGCTTGACCCAAAACCGGCCGGTATCTACCAGGCCCAGCAGCACCTTGAAGGCATCGTGATCGGTAGCTACCGGCTCGAGGAATTTTCCCGTGTGATCGATCACGACCATGCTCGCCAGGCTCTCGATCGCCGCGCGCTTCTCCGGCAGGAGTCGACCGTCGAGCTGGAGCTGGATATGCCAGCCGAAAGCCTTCGCCCGTTTGGCCATAGTCTCTAAAATGTCCCAGCCCAGCACCCCGCCCTTGAGCATGTGAAAGCGGATGGCGCGCGCGCCGGCCGCTGTCAGCTGGTCGAGCTCGGCGTCCGTCACCGTCTCATCGACCACCACCACCGCGCGGGTCCTGTCGATGCCGAGTTCGCGCACCGCGTCGAGGGCGCAGGCATTGTCCTTGCCATAAGCTGCCGGCTGCACCACGACGGATCGTTCGGTGCCGAGGCGGCGCATGACCTTCCTGAACGCCTCCACCGGCGCCAAGGGCGGGGGGAAGGGGCTGGTCGGCGCCAGCTTGTAGGTGTCGGTCGGGCCGTAGATATGGATATGGGTGTCGCAGGCGCCAGGCGGCGCCTTTACCCTGGGAGCTGTAGGTTCGGCTGCCGCCATCGGCGTCCTCCTGCAGGTTGCTGCGGTGTAGCGGTTTTGGACACTCCCGGCTCCTTCTCGCCGCGTGCCTGTGCCAATACTCACCCGATGACGCGGCGCTGCGATCCGTCGAAACTCATGTTGCTCATATGACGAATTTGGCTTGACGCTACCACCGACCTGGGTCACCGTCAAATGCCGCACGCGCCCTTATCCCAACAACATCGGCCGGCGGCGGACCCGGATAGGTCTCTAGGGAACGCAAACGCCTGTAAGGAGGACTCTCATGTCGATTTTTCGCAAACCATTGGCAGCCGGGCTCATCGGCCTCGCTGCAGTTGCGGCATTGGGTCTCGCCAGCCTCAGCCTTGACGCGCCAGCTGCTGCCCAGGAAAAGATGGCCCTAAAGGCCGCCGACGTGCATCCGCTCGGTTATCCGACGGTCGAGGCCGTGGTGCGCATGGGCAAGAAACTGGAAGAGGCCACCAACGGCCGCCTCTCCATCGAGATGTTCCACACCATGCAACTCGGCGGCGAGAAGGAGATGATCGAGCAGGCCCAGATCGGCGCTCTGCAGATCGCCCGCATCTCGGTTGGACCGGTCGGCACCATCGTGGATGAACTCAATGTCTTCAACATGCCGTTCGTGTTCCGCGACGTCGATCATATGCGCAAGGTCATCGACGGAGAGATCGGTGACGAGTTGCTGGAAAAGATTAGCAACAATCCTCAGACGCGGCTGATCGGCCTTGCCTGGATGGACGCCGGCGCCCGCAGCGTCTACAACAAGGTACGCCCCATCCGTGAGCTCGAGGACCTTCAGGGCCTCAAGATCCGCATGATGGGCAACCCCATCTTCGTCGACACGATGAACGCGCTTGGCGGCAACGGCATCGCCATGGGCATGGACCAGGTTTACAACGCGTTGCAGACCGGCGTGGTCGACGGCGCGGAGAACAACCCGCCGAGCTACGATTCCTTCGGCCACTATCCGATCGCCCCGCACTACACCCTGACCGAGCACCTGATCATTCCCGAGATCCTCGTCTTCTCGCGCAGGAGCTGGGAAGCCCTGTCGGAGGACGATCGGACGCTGATAATGAAGCTCGCCAAGGAGGCGCAGCAGGAGCAGCGCATGTTGTGGGACGAGCGCGTGGAAGTCTCGATGAAGAAGATCCTTGAGTCCGGGGTCGAGGTCATCACCATTGACGACAAGACGCCGTTCCAGGAGGCCGTCAAGCCGGTGTGGGAAAGGTACGGCGGCAAGTGGACGGAGCTCGTCCAGCGCATCCAGGACGTCCAGTAAGGTCTACGGGGGGCCGGCACGGCTGATCGAGCCAGCTGTCGGCTCCCGCCCGCTTGCTACATCCACATGCATCGGGGAGAAGCCTGATGAGGGCCGGATACGCTTGGGCCATGGAGGGCCTCTATCGGCTGTGCGTTGGCATCGCCGGCACCTGCATTGTCGCCATGACCCTGATCATTCCGTGGGGTGTTTATTCCCGCTACGTGCTGAACCGCGGCTCGCAATGGCCCGAGCCCCTGGCGGTTCTGCTGATGATCGTCTTCACCTTCGCCGCCGCTGCCGCCTGCTACCGGGCCAACGCCCATATCTCCGTCGCACTCGTCACAAACCTGCTTTCCCCAACGCTCCGGCGCGTGGTGCGCGTGGCGGTGGACTCTCTGATGGCGCTGTTAAGTCTGTTCATGGTCATCTGGGGACTCCAGTTGGTGCAGACCACCTGGTACCAGGTGATCGCCGAATTCCCCTGGCTGTCGGTCGGCGTCACCTACATGCCAATCCCCCTCGGCGGCGCCATCACTTTCCTCTTCATCATCGAGCGGGCCCTGCTCGGTCCACCGCCCCCCGGCTCCTTCGTCTATCGCGACCCGGCGGGTTGAAGGGTCGGAGGTGAGCAGTTGGACGCGATCGTTCTCGTCGGCAGCCTCTTCGTCCTGATCGCGCTCGGCGTCCCGGTCGCCTATGCGCTCGGCTTCGCCGCCCTTGTCGGCGCCTGGTGGATCGCCATCCCGCTGGAAGCGGTGATGCTGAAGATTTCCGACGGGGTCAACAAGTTCTCGCTGCTGGCCATTCCGTTCTTCGTGCTCGCCGGCGCCATCATGGCCGAAGGGGGCATGGCGCGCCGCCTGATCGCCTTCGCCCACGTCCTGGTCGGATTCATTCGCGGCGGACTGTCGTTGGTGAATATCCTGGCATCGAGCTTTTTCGGCTGCATCTCCGGCTCCTCCGTCGCCGACACCTCGTCCATCGGCTCGGTGATGATCCCCCAGATGGAAAAGGCGGGCTATCCGCGCGTCTTCGCAACCAACGTGACCATTTGCGGATCGGTGCAGGCGATCCTGATCCCGCCGAGTCACAACGCCGTCATCTACTCGCTTGCCGTCGGGGGCAGCGTCTCGATCGCGCATCTTTTCGTGGCCGGCGTCATCCCGGGCCTGCTGCTTGGACTTTCGCTCATCGTGCTTTGCCTGATAATCGCCCGCCGCGAGAACTACCCCAAGGGCAGGGTCGTCCCGTTGCGCGAGGCTCTCTGGATCGCCGCCGACGCCCTCTGGGGGCTGATGACCATGGTGATCATCCTCGGCGGCATTCTCGGCGGCGTCTTCACCGCCACTGAATCAGCCTCCATCGCCTGCGTCTACGCCTTCCTGGTCACCATGTTCGTCTATCGCGACTACAAATGGCGGGAGATTCATCTCCTGGTCCACCGCACGGTGAAGACGGTGGGCATGGTCATGATCCTGATCGCTTTCGCCTCCTCCTTCGGCTACATCATGGCGCTGATGCAGTTGCCGGCGCGGGTGACGGCGTTCTTTCTCACCATCTCGGACAACAAGTACGTCGTCCTGCTGATGATCAACATCATGCTGCTGGCGCTCGGCACTCTGATGGATCTGGCGCCGCTCCTGCTGATCTGCGCTCCGATCCTGCTGCCGGTGGCGGTGCAGTTCGGCGTCGACCCCATCCATTTCGGCATTATCATGCTGGTCAATCTGGGCCTCGGCCTGGTCACGCCGCCGGTAGGCTCGGTCCTGTTCGTCGGCTGCGGGGTCGGCAAGGTCACGATCGAGGAGGTCGTGCGAACGATCTGGCCGTTCTATCTCGCCATGCTGGTGGTGCTTGGACTAGTCACATTCATCCCGGCGCTGTCGCTTTGGCTGCCAAGCTTTCTGACCTTCTGACCATGGCGGCCGTTGAACTTGCAGAACCCGATTTTCCCGGCCTGAGGCAACGATCGCCATGACAAGCCAACAGAGCGCCTTCCGGCCCTTGCGTGCGCCGCGTCACCTAGCGCGCGAGCTGGTCGAGCGGCTGACCGACGAGATCATCGCCGGCCGGCTCAAGCCCAATGCCCGCCTGCCGACCGAGCAGGAGATGATCGCCGCCTTCGGCGTCAGCCGTACGGTGGTGCGCGAGGCCCTGGCGGTGCTGCGAGCGGAAGGGCTGGTGGACATCCGGCAGGGCTCTGGCGCCTATGTCGCGCGGGATTTGAGCAACCGCCCCTTCCGCATCGATCCGGATGGGCTCCACTCGATCGGCGAGGTCGTACAGGTGCTGGAGCTCAGGATTGCGGTTGAAACGGAAGCGGCCGGGCTCGCTGCCACGCGCCGCAAGAAGCCGGACCTCGACCGCATTGCCGCGGCCAGAGAGGCTTTCGAGGCGGCGTACTCCAAGGGGGAATCCGCTGTCGACGAGGACTACGAGTTCCACAGCGCCATCGGCATGGCGACCGGAAATCCGTATTTCTCATCGTTTCTGGAGTTCATCGGCCGGCTCATCATTCCGCGCCGGACCATCCACCTGGTCGCAGACCCGGACCGCCGCCGCAACTATCTCGCCCGCGTCATGGCCGAGCACGACGCCATTCTGGGGGCAATCGAGTCAGGCGATGTCGGTGATGCTCAAGGTGCCATGCGCGCTCACCTCGAACGCAGCCTGGCGCGCTACCGGCGCCTCGCCAAGCAGGTTGCCTAGTACTACAGTCGGGCAATTTAGCTGAATGTGATTCCCTGACTTGGGCAGCCGAGGAGGGGTCGATGTCTATAGCGGGATGGACGGGAGCGCTGTTGGAGTGGGAACGGGAACTGGCGGCGCTGAAGGCGCGGCTCTCGCCGGTGCTCCGGCGGCGTGAGTTGAAGGAGACGGCAATGCGGCGGGCGAAGGCGCCAAGGGATTGCAGCTCTACGACTGGGGCCGCGTGGCGCTGCCCTGGCGCTGCGATCCGGGCTGGGAGCGCTGGCTCTTGTTCCGCCGCTGCCGCAACGATCCTGCCAAGCTCGCCTGCTATCACGTCTTCGCCCCCGCACCGGCAGCTTGCGAAACGTCGAGGACGTGAGCCGCACCTATACACCGTCCCGAAAGTGCGCGATCGCGCCTTTTGCTCCCGATTCGATGAAACGGGCATCCGAGCCAATCGTGGTCAGGTCGAAACCTTCGGCCGCCATGCGCCGAGCATAGGCCGGGTCGATGCAATGGATGCAGGCGGCGATGCCGCTCGTCTTGCAGGCGAGACGTATGCGCTCGATAATCGCCAACATTTCTGGCTCCTGACGGTCGAAGCCGGGTGGAAAGCCATGTGCCAGCGACAGGTCGGCCGGGCCGATATAGAGGCCGGCGAGGCCGGGCGTCGCTGCGATCTCGTCGAGATTTTCCATGGCCGTACGGGTCTCGATCATGACCATCGGCAGGATTTCCCGGTTGGCCGCCGACGCGTAGCCGTCGCCCCAGGCCAGACGCGCGCGCACGGGCCCGAAACTGCGGCCGCCCTGCGGCGCATAGAGGCACGCAGTGACAAGTCGGCGCGCATCCGCGGCCGTCTCTATCATCGGCGCGATGATGCCCAGCGCGCCTGCATCGAGCGCGCGCATGATCGAGGCCTCGTCGAGCCACGGCACGCGCACCAGTGCGGCGGCCCCGCTGCGCTCGATCACGGGCAGCAGCGTCAGCAGCGCGGCATAGTCCGCGGTGCCGTGCTGCATGTCGACAGTGACTGAATCCCAGCTGGCGGAGACCAGCGCTTCGGCTGACAGGATCGACGGACAGGCGAGCCACGCATTGGCGGCGGTCCTGCCCTGCGCCCAGAGAACGCGCAAAGGGTTTGAAAACGGGGTCATTTCGACCTCAGGCCGCGATGAAGTGGGTGACCTTGACGTTTTGGTCGTCGTTGATCGCCTGCTTCCCCCTTCCCTTGCCCATGCCGGAATGATCGATGCCGCCGAACTGCGCCTCGGCGTGAGCGATCATGAACGTGTTGAGGCCGATCATGCCCGCGTGCAGACCGCGACTGAGCGCATCGGCCTTCTTCTGGCTCGCAGTGAAGGCGCAGGCGGGGAGGCCGTAGGGTGTCGAGTTGGCGCGTTCGATTGCATCATCGAGATCGCGGAAGGAGAGAACCTCTTCAGTGCATGGATTGACCAGTTGGGCGCGTTCTTGCGTCGTTTCGGCTCGGAACTCGCCGCCGATCAACTGTGCGGGAACGGTGTCAGACATGTTTTCCTCCAGAATTACAGGATCGCCGGGTCGCCTGGCGAGGGGCCGAAGCCGGTCTCCAGAAAGTCGAAGTCGCAGCCCTCGTGTGCCTGGCCGATATGGCGAGAGAACATCCAGCCATAGCCACGGTCGAAGCGTGGCTCGGGCGGTTGCCACGCGTCGCGGCGAGCGTCGAGCTCTGCCTTGGAAACCACCATGTCGATCGTGCGCGCCGCGACATCGACGGCGATCGTGTCGCCGGTGCGCACAAGCGCCAGCGGACCGCCGACATGTGCCTCCGGCGAGACATGGAGCACGCAGGCACCATAAGCGGTGCCGCTCATGCGCGCGTCGGAGATGCGCAGCATGTCGCGCACGCCAGCCTTTAGCAGTTTTTGAGGGATTGGCAGCATGCCCCATTCAGGCATGCCGGGCCCGCCCTGCGGCCCCGCACCTCGCATCACCAGAACGGTGTCCGGCGTGACGTCGAGGTCGGGATCGTCGATCCGCACCTTCATTTCGGCATAGGAATCCAACACCAGCGCGGGTCCTCGATGCCTCAGCAGGCGGGGATTGGCCGCCGACGGCTTCATCACGCAGCCCTTTGGCGCGAGATTGCCGTAGAGCACCGCCATTGCAGGCTCGGTCGAGACCGGGCGGTCCATGGGGCGGATGACATCGTCGTTCCACACCGGCGCACCCGCGAAACCTTCGCCGATCGGCTTGCCGGAGACGGTCATTGGGCCGGGGTCGAGGAAGCCGGACAGCCTCTCCATCAGGCCGAGAATGCCACCCGCGTAGAAGAAATCTTCCATCAAGTAGCGCTCGCCGGACGGGCGGACATTTGCCAGCACAGGAATGCGCCGGCTCGCTTGTTGGAAATCGTCGAGGCCGACATCGTGGCCGGCACGACGGGCCATCGCGATCAGGTGGATGACGGCATTGGTCGAGCAGCCCATGGCCATGGCCACGACGATGGCATTCTCGAACGCTGCGCGGGGCAGGATGGCCGACGGCCGCAGGTCCTCGCCCACCATCTCGACGATCCTGCGTCCGCATGCGCTCGCCAGGCGGATGTGGCCGGCGTCGGGCGCGGGTATCGACGACGCGCCGGGCAGCGTCATGCCCATCGCCTCGGCGATGGCGGTCATGGTGCTGGCCGTTCCCATGGTCATGCAATGGCCGTAGGACCGCGCGATGCCGGCCTCGACTGACTGCCACTCGGCGGCATCGATCTTGCCGGCCCGGCGTTCGTCCCAGTATTTCCAGGCGTCGGAGCCCGAGCCCAGCACATCTCCGCGCAGATTGCCTCGCAGCATCGGCCCGGCGGGCATGAAGATCGCGGGGAGGTCCATGCTGATGGCGCCGAGCAGCAGGCCGGGCGTGGTTTTATCGCAGCCGCCCATCAGCACCGCGCCGTCGACCGGATGCGAGCGGAGCAGTTCCTCGGTCTCCATCGCCAGGAAGTTGCGATAGAGCATTGTCGTCGGCTTGACGAAAGTCTCCGACAGAGAGATCGCCGGCAGTTCCAGGGGAAAACCGCCGGCCTGAAGAATGCCGCGCTTCACGTCCTCCACGCGATGCTTGAAGTGCGCATGGCAGGGGTTGATGTCCGACCAGGTGTTGACGATGGCGATAACCGGCCGGCCGTTCCAGTCGTCCGGGCCGTAGCCCATCTGCATCAAGCGCGAGCGGTGGCCGAAGCCGCGCAGGTCGTCGGCGTCGAACCAGCGTGCGCTGCGCAATGGTCTATTGGTCATTGGCTCGCCGTCACCCCGCCGTCGATGTAGACGATCTGGCCCGTCATGTAGCTGCCGGCAGGCGCGGCCAGGGCGATAATCTGGCCGACCACCTCCAGCGGATCGCCGATGCGTCCGAGCGGGTTGCGCTCCAGGATGAAGTCGCGAAAACCTTCGCGCTCAAGATGTTGGCGGATGCGCTCGGAGCGGATGAAGGTCGGCGCGACGCCGTTGACCGTGATGTTGTGCGGCGCCAGTTCCATCGCGTGTTGCTTGACCAGCATGGCAAGCCCGCCCTTGGTGGCGCAATAGCCCGAGTATCCACGTCCACGTAGCGCGAGTTGCGAGCGCACCGAGAGCAGATGAATTTGGCGGCCGCCGCCGCCCTGCGCGATTTGATGGCGCGCTGTCGCCTGGGCAAGAAACATCGCCGATTTGAGATTGACCTGGTAGATCTCGTCGAAGGCCTCTTCCGTGACGTCGAGCAGTGCCTGCTCGCGCTGGATGCCCACGCAATTGACCAGCACGTCGATGCCACCCATGGCTTCGACGGACTTGCCGGACACCTCGGCAATCTCGTCGACGTTTCGCGCATCGAGGCTGAATCCGAAAGCCTTGCCGCCGCTCGACGCAATACGCGTGGCGAGCGAGCGAGCGCGCTCGCCGCTTCGCCCCGCAATTGCGACGACCGCGCCACGCCGGGCCATGGCGAGCGCGGTCGCCTCCCCGATGGCGCCGTAGCCACCGGGTATGAAGACTCGAAGTCCGGAAATTTCGAATAGCCGGTCGATCGCGGCGAGGTCCACGTCCGGAGTGAGAATGGATTCATGTCTGTTCATCAGGCGATCTCCACGCCGGCGGCGCGATAGACCGATTCCATCAGCCGCAATGTCTCAAGATTGTCGAGGCGATCGGTCTCGAAGGGCGTCCCGTCACGCAGACCTGCAATGAAGGCCGCCATGGCGGTGTCGAAGCACTCCTGATAACGGCCAAGCAGGTCGACCTCGATCGCCTCTTCCTCGTCTCCAACGAGATAGACCCGGTTGTAGTCCATCACGATCGTGCCGCGTGTCCCGATCAACTCGAGCCGGTCGCCATGCAACGGTGGATAGCCGGGCGCACAGATCGAGCCGTCCGCTGTTGCGATGAAGCCGTTCTCGCCTTCGAGCAGGATCGCGGCGGTATCCTCACCCGGCAACCCATCGGCCAGCCAGTTGAGCCGTGCCGCCACGACCTCAAGCGGGCCGCACAGACTGCGCAGCACGTCGAGATGATGGATCATCGTCTCGAAGACGAGGTTGCGCCGGAACGCGGTCAGGTATGGCTGGCGCTCGATGAGGAACGGCACCGTTCCTTCGCGAGGGCAAAGGCCCGAGCCACGGCAGGAGATCGCCGCATGACGCACCTCGCCGATGCGCCCTTCGTCGATCCAGCGCCGCACCGTCATGTAATGCGGTCGGAAACGATAGTTTTCGTGCACCATGAAGCGCACGCGCTCGCCCACATGTTCGACGAGTTCCTCGGCCTCGGCGACCGTCTCGGCCATGGGCTTCTGCAGCATGATGTGGACGCCGTGATCGGCCGCCATGCGGGCGACAGGTACATGCGCGGCGAGCGAGGCGGCGATGTCGATTATTTCGAAGCCGCCGCCGTCGAACAGGGCCTCGGGATCGTCGTAGACACGCTCGATCCCGAACTCCGTCGCACGCGATTCCGCCTTGGAGCGATCGATGTCGCACACGGACACCACCTGCACGCCGGCATTTTGCCATGCCCGAAGATGGTAGAGGCTGATGAGGCCCGCGCCGACCAGAGCAACACGCACGGTCATGTAGCGCGCTCCGTCAGCAGGTCGCCCAGATAGGCGCGGCACGGTTCGTGCGCGACGAGCCCTGCGATGTCGGTGATTGGTGTGACGGTGCCCTTCTGAACAAAGATGAAACGCTCGCAGATCTCCTCTAGGATTTCGAGGTGAAAGCGCTCGTTGGGATGCACGCAGAGAAACACCAGCCTTCCCTCCCTGCGCAGCCTGCGGAAGAAGTCGAGCATGAAGCCGATATAACCGTCCTGCGTGTTGAACTGCGGTTCGTCGAAAAGATGTACCAGGGGATAGTCGCAGCCCGCCCTCTCCAGCAGCGCGTTCGGATAGAACGAACGGAAATGGCGCACCTGGTAGGACTGATGATAGTGAATCGCCAGCCGGTCGCGTTCATCGGTGCGCACGCGATGTATGTCGCGGCCGCTCACCAGCACCTCTCCCGTCGTCGGGATGTTCGATCCGGTGATCAGTTCGAACAGCGTCGTCTTGCCGGAGCCGTTCGGCCCCATCATGCCGACGATGCCCGGCTCTTCGATTGTGAAATCGGCGTCGAGCCGGAATGTCTCGACGCGGTTCAGCATGCCGCGTCTGTAGACCTTTCTCAGATTGCGCACTTCCAGCAACGGCGCCATGGTCAGATTCCTATCAGGCTGCGCCGCAGCACCGTGTCGCCAAGCAATTCCGTGGCGGATCCGTGATGGACGATCTTGCCGTGATTCATCACGTAGGCGCGGTCGGACACCTCCAGCGCCGTGAGCGCGTTCTGATCGACGATGAGCGTTGAGATGCCCTGCTCCTTCAGCAGGAGAACGGTTCTCAGCAGGTCCTGCACGATCTTCGGCGCAAGCCCCTGGCTGGGCTCGTCGAGGAGCACCAGCCCCGGCGAGGCGAGCAGCGCCCGCGAGATCGCTACCATCTGCATCTCGCCCCCCGACAGGTTCTCGCATTCCCGGGACATCAGATGTTCGAGCGCGGTGAAAATGCCGAGTATCTCGTCGACCTTCCACGCGCGGAACTTCGTCCTGCGTATGGCGATCTGGAGGTTGCGCGCTACCGTCAGTGTCGGGAAGACGCGGCGGTCATCGGGAACCCAGCTTATGCCCATGGCGGAAATGCGGTGGGTCGGCAGCGCGGTAATGTCCGCACCGTCGAACCGGATCGAACCGGTTCGGGCGCGTGTGAGGCCGAGGATCGAGCGGATCGTCGTGGTCTTGCCGGCGCCGTTCGGCCCCAGCAGCGCGACCACTTCCGACGCGCCGACATTCAGCGAGGCGCCGAAGAGGGCCTGCGTCTCGCCATAGAATGCCTCGATGTTGCGCACTTCAAGCATCGGCACGCTCCGCAAGCGAGGAACGTCTGATCCACTTGTTGGCTTGAAGCTCGCCCGGCGTGCCTTCCGCGATAACCTGACCCCAGTGGATCACCGAAATGCGGTCCGCGAGCTCGAACAGAAACCGCATGTCGTGCTCGATCATGACGATGGTGACGCGCTGGCGCAGACGCTGTATGAGGCTGGCAAGATTGCGTTTCGCGTCGGTCCCGAGCCCCGAGGTCGGCTCATCCAGGAACAGGAGCTTCGGACGGGCCGCGAGGGCGACCCCGATCTCCAGCGCACGGCGCTCGCCATAGCTTAGCGAGATCGCCTTTTCCCACGCCTTTGCGGCGAGACCGACCTGCTCCAGCACCGCCATGGCCCCGTCGACAAACGCCCGGTCGCGGAAGACAGGGGTGAAGACGTTGCGGCGGCGTTCACGAAACCCGGGCAGGGCCAGCATGACGTTCTCGAGGACAACGCAATCGTCGAACAGGTTCATGATCTGGAAGGAACGCGAGATGCCGAGCCTGGCGATGCGCTGCGGCGGCATGCCGGCGATCGAGCGCCCCTCGAACCGGATATCGCCGCGATCCGGCTTGTGCTGGCCGGTCAGGACATGAAAGCAGGTGGTCTTGCCCGCACCGTTCGGCCCCATGATTCCGCTGATCTGTCCTTGCGGGAAGGTCAGCGAGATGTCCTCCAGCACCACGCGAAAGCCGAAGCGCTTGTGAATGTTGCAGGCCTCGAAGAAGCTCATATCGCCTTCTCCGACGCCAGTGACGCACTTTTTTCGCGGAGCGGGAGGCGCTTGCCGACGAGGTGGAGCATGCCGGCAAGGCCTTCAGGGCGCAGCATGACCATGATCATGAACATCAGTCCGTACCAGAGCAGCCACGCCTCGGTGAGGCCGCCGAGCACGTCGCGGGCGACGAAATAGAGGATCACGCCGAGGATCGGCCCCCAGAAGCTGACCAGTCCGCCGCCGACCAGCACCATCATCACGATCAGGCCGGACTGGTGCAGGCTCATCACGTCGGGATAGGCACCCTGCTGAGCCATTGCGAACAGGGCGCCAGCAAGGCCGGCGAACATCGCCGAAATGACGAATACCGCCCATTTGAAGTGCCAGACCTCGTAGCCGGCGAAGCGGGCGCGGGTTTCGTTCTGGCGGATCGCCTGCAGCACCCGGCCGAAGGGTGAGTTGACCAGCCGCCACAGGACGAGAACCGATCCCATGAGCAGGGCAGCGGCCAGATAGAACAGCGCGACGTTGGAATTCAGGCTGATCGTCGTGAAGCCCAGCTCAAGCGGCGGTCGCGGAATGCCGAGCAGCCCGTCCTCACCGCCGGTAAGCCCATAGAGCTTCATGGAGGAGAACCAGAAGATCTGGCCGAAAGCGATCGTCATCAACGCGTAATATATGCCGCGCCGATGCGACAGGAATGCGCCGACGATCGCGCCGGCAACCGCCGCGGCAAGGACCGCCGCAGCGAGGCCGCTCCACAGGCCAACCATCACAGTGTGCTGCCAGAGGCCGAAAGCGTAGGCCCCAACGCCGAAATAGGCGCCGTGTCCGAAGGAGTGCAGCCCCGCATAGCCAAAGAGCAGGTTGAACCCCAACGCGAACAACATCCAGATCACGATCTCGACGCCGAGATACTGGTAGAGGCCGATCGCCGGCAGCCACCAGGGCGCTGAGAGAAGTGCGCCCCCCAGCGCCACTATCGGCAGCGCACCTGCGGCGGCGGAGCGGGAGGGGATATCCGAAAGCGAAATCACGATCAGTTCTCCAGCACGCTCTTGCGGCCCAGAAGTCCGCGGCTGCGCACGCCGACCACGAGAATGAGAAGGATGTACATCGACATCGTCGCCCAGGCCCCGGCATAGGCTCCGGTAATGCCGACGGCGAGGCCGACCAGAATCGCGGCGATGACAGCGCCCCAGAAGCTGCCGATGCCGCCGATGACGATGATGAGGAAGGCCGGGATCACGACATCGATGCCGACATGGGGTCTCAGCCCCCAAATCGGCACCATGACGATGCCGGCCAGTCCTGCGAGCGAGGCGCCGAAGCCGAACACAAGGAGGCGCAGCTTCGAAAGATCATAGCCGAGGGCGCGAACCATCTCGCTGTCATGCGCGCCGGCCTTGATGATCGCGCCATAGGGTGTGCGTTCGAGGAACAGCCAGACGGCGAGGATGGCGGCGGCGCTGAAGCCAGCCGCGAAGAACTTGTATTTCGCATAGATGAAGCCGCCGACAAATACCGGCCCGTTGATGGCCTGCGGCACCTGAAGATGCTGTTCGCCACTACCCCAAACGAGGCGGATCGTCTCCTCGATGACCAGTGCGGCGCCGAAGGTGAGAAGCAGCCCGTAGAGAGGGGCCTTACCGTAGGTCGGCCGCAGGCACAATTCCAGCATCATCCCGGCGAATGCGGCAAGGATGGGCGCGAAGACGAGCGCCGTGACATAGCGCCGCTCGATCGGCAGGCTCAGCCACCACATGCCGAAAGCCGTGTCGGCAAACCAGCCGCCTCCAATGAGGGTCAGGGCGAAATACGCCCCAAGCGCGAACAGCGACCCATGGGCCAGATTAATCACCTCCATGACACCCACGATCAGCATGAAGCCGAGCGCGATAAGCGCGAACAGGAGGCCCAGCGTCAGGCCGTTGAGGATGTGCGGAAGGATGTCTGTCATGCGCGCGCCGATGGGTATGGTGATCGTGACCGGCGGGCCGGCCACGATCTCTGGGGTGTCGTTACGGCGTCAGGCGTCGAAGGTCGGCGTCTCGTCGTAGCTTTCGAGCTTGCAGGCCTCCGGCGCATCCGTATCGACTACGTCTTCAGGCGCCGCGTAGGAGACGATCTCGAACATGTCATCTTCTTCGGTCGGCTTGCTGTTGGCGGTGGCCAGATAGATTGTCTGCTGCACCTGGTGGGTGTTCACATCGATCCACGCATCGTGATGCTGAAGCCGGTCGGCTGCGGACATGGCGTGGCCTTCGAGCTGCTTGATGATGGCGATGTTGTTGGTGCTGTCGGCCCGCTCGATCGCGGCGAGCAGCTCGCGCGTAGCCATGTAGCCATTGTAGAAGACGTTGCCGGGCACCTTCATGAATGTCTCGGGGAAGCGCGCCTGGTAGCGCTGTACCAGTTCGGCCACCCCCGGCAGGTCGAGCCGGTAGTACCATGTGGTGCCGAACACGCCGAAAAGATTATCCAGCGGCAGGCCGTAGACGTCCGCCCAATCCTGCTGGCTGTTGATCCAGGCCGGCTTGTTGCCCATGCCGAGCTGGGCGACCTGCTGGCGCAGCGCTTTCTGGTCGTCACCGCCAACCGCAGCCGAAACGACGGCCGGCCCCTGCTGCTGAATGCGCAGCAGCGCGGAGGAGAAATCGCGCGTACCCTGCGGGATCAGGATCTCCTCGACGACCTCGCCTGCATACTGTTCGAGCAGTGCCTTTGTAGCCCTGGAGGTGTCGTGACCCCAGACATAGTCGTTCGTCAGCAGCATCCAGTTCGGGCCATAGGTGTCGATGGCGCTTTTCACCGCGGCCTTGGCGAAATTGGTGCCGTTGCCGTCCCAGACGAACTTGACGCGGCGGCAATTGACGCCAGCCTCCGTCGGCGAGGAGGAGTTGGTGTTCAAATAGATAACGCCGTATTTCTGCGCGACCTGGCTGATGGCGTTAGCGACTCCGGAGTGGATCGCGCCGACAAGGAATCCGCAATCCTCGCGCGTGATCATACGCTCGGCGACGCGGCTGCCAGTGGCGGGAACCGTCTCTGTATCGATGTGAATGTATTCGATCTTTCGGCCAAGAACGCCGCCGCTTTCGTTGGCCTCATCGATGGCAAGGATCATACCACGCCGATCCTCAGCGCCCGAATTGGCGAACTGACCGCTTGCCTCCGACGTTAGGCCGATTCTTATCGGCTTGTCCGAGGCGGACGCCCAGACCCGATTGTGCTTCCACGGCCCGGCAAACGCAGTCAATGCGCTTGCTGCCGCCGCCCCTCCCAAAACGCCGCGACGCGTGAATGTGCTATTTGACATGGCATCCTCCCTTGGAAAGGTGACAAATCCCGTCACCAGAATGAAAAACAGAATGAATTTTCAAACAGAATGAATTTTCATTTCCTCCTTGTCAAGCGCGTTCCACGATGACATCTGTCGTCAGGAGCCGAGGAGGCCGAATTGAACGCAAAATCGTTCCCACCGCCTGGCGGGCGAACGCATCAGGGCAGCGTTGAGACCTTCGAAGCGCTGAGGACCCGCATCCGTTCGCGTTACGAAAAGCTTTCGCCGCACTTGCAGCGAGTAGGGCGCTCGGCGCTCGAGCAGCCGAACGACTTTGCCCTGTGCACCACGGTTTCCCTTGCCGGCACTCTTGGTATCCAGCCCTCCACGCTGATCCGGTTTGCCAAGGAATTCGGCTACAGCGGCTTCTCCGAGATGCAGCGCATATTCCGACTTCGGCTGATCGAGGGTGCGGCCGACATGCGCGAACAGGTTTACGCGACCCAGGCTGCACGCCCTCCCCCCGACCTCGCCGCGCGGCTTCACGGCTCAATCGATGCGCTTGTCGCATCGCTCGAAGAACTGCGCCGAACGGTTTCCACGGCAGACCTCGCCCAGGCCGTATCGATGCTGGAGCGGGCGGAACACATCTACATTGCCGGGCTGCGTCGTTCGCGTGCCATCGCCACATACTTCGCCTACGGACTTGCCCGCTCGGAGCAGCAATGTAGCCTGCTCGACTTCGGCGGAGGCATGGCATCGCAGCAGGTCGCCAACATGACGGCGCGCGACCTGCTTGTCGCCATCGCATTCCCTCCATATTCCGAGCCAGTCGTGGATGTCGTGGTGGACTCTCATCTCAGCGGAAAGCCGGTGCTCGCGTTGACAGATTCGCCCCACAGCCCGCTTGCGCGCCACGCCAAGCTCGCCTTCTTCGTCGACAACGCGTCCACCGGGCAATTCCGTCCCATCTCGGGCGCGATCGCGCTCGTCCAGTCCCTCGTCTCGGGATTGGGTCAGGCCGAGTTCCGATAGCTTTCCGCTTCCCGCTGCTCGATCCGATATTCGACGGTCGCGCTCGAATTTCTGAGTAATCAGATTAATGATCAATGGTGCCATCTGCCTTCCTCGAGCACCAACTGCCGGGGCGCATCCGGTTGAGGATTTCGGCGAAGCGTGGCCTCGGCCTGTGGCAAATGCTGCGGGGAGAATGTCGGCTCCGCGTCGGCTTTGCTCTTTTACGCTTTGGTGGCTCGCAAGCTCGCGGCTGAGGCACCGGTGACACGCTGATCCAAGGCCCTAGATTTCAGCCCGGCTTCGACACCTTTTCGTCGAAGGCATAGCCGAAGCCGCGGACGGTGCGGATCGGATCGGTCTCGCGGCCACGCACGAGGACTTTGCGCAGGCGGCGGATATTGGCGTCCACGGTGCGTTCGTCGACAAACGTGTCGCGGCCCCACACGCCGTCAATCAGCTGGAGCGAGACTGACCTCGCGGCCGGAACGGAACACGCGGCACCGCTCACGATCGAGCTCGATGTCGCCAGCCCGCAGGATCGGCACGATCCGCTCCGGGCTTCTTCGCCGCAACAGGGCAGTGATGCGCGCCAGAAGTTCGCGCACCGAGAATGGCTTCACCACATAGTCGTCGGCGCCGGTCGCCAGCCCGCGCACCCGTTCCGATTCGTCCCCGCGCGCGGTCAGCATGATGATCACCTGGGGCGAAATCGGCTTGACCGGCGAATGGGCCAACCGGCCGATCTCGCTCTACGGGCGCAACTCGGCGTCGGGCACCTACGGCTACTTCAAGGAAGTCGCCCTGTTCGACGGCGATTACAAGGACGAGGTCAAGGAGCAGCCTGGCTTCTCCACGGTGGTTCAGGGCGTTGCCTCCGACATCGCCGGCATCGGCTATTCGGGCGTCGGCTACAAGACCGCCGATGTGCGCTCGGTACCGATTTCCACCACCGAGGGGGCACCCTGCTACGACGCCGTGGGCGAGCACGCCGTATCCGGCGCCTATCCGATCGCCCGGTTCCTCTACATCTACGTCAACAAGAACCCCAACGAGGACCTCGACCCGGTACGCGGCGAGTTCATCCGCTTCGTCTACTCCAAGGAAGGCCAGGAAGCGGTCGTGCGTGACGGCTACTTTCCCGTGACCAAGGCGCTCGCCGACCAGGACCTCGGCGAATTCGGCCTCCTCGCAAGCCGCTGAGGACAGCGATGCACGCTCGGGGCGGCGGTATATGCGCCGCCGCCCTGGCGCTTGATTGACGTTTCAGGACCTAACGACATGGATACCAACACGGATGCGGCTGCCGCCGATGCTCAGAACGTCAAGGACCAGCGCGACACACGCCGCCGCGACAGGAAGACGTCGCGGGCGGTTCTGATCGGCGTCAGGCGCAGTGGCAGATTGGCGAGCCCGAGCAAATCTCCGAACACCCGATCGTCGCCATGGATTACCGGGTGGGCGGAACCGTCGAGCGGCCGACGCGCTCTTTCGTCACCGTCGATGCCGCTGGCATTGCGCGCATCTCGCGCGCCGTCGTTCAGCGCAACCTGCTTACCGGCGCCGAGCAGGTTCACCTGACCTCGGCGACCCTGCCGAGGCTTCCGCAGGACAAGGTCGTCATCCAGGTGCTGCTGACCAGCCAGGCCGACCGGGTCATCATCGCCACCGCCGATGGCACGCTCTATCGCTACGACGCGCGCAACTTCGAGGCGCCGGTACTCGCCGAAACGGTCCGCGTCTTCGCCGGCGACGTGGCGATCACCTCGCTGGCCTTCCTCAACGCCGAGGCCGCTCTCGTGGTCGGCGGCTCCAACGGCGCCGTCGCCGTGTATTTCCGCCTGCAGCGGTCCGGCATCAGTTCTTCCGACGGCTACCAGATGGTCCGCACCCGCAGCCACGAATCACAGCCGGGCGCCGTCATCGGCATCGACGTCGCCCAGCGCCAGAAGGCCCTCGCCACCCTCGACGACCAGGGCAATGTGTGGGTGCGCCATTCGACGTCCGACCGCACGCTGTTCAAGCTGGAGCGGGCGAGCGACGCGGCTACGCCTGCCGCGATGATGCTGATGCCGCGCATGAACGGGGCGCTGCTGGTCGACGACCAAGGCGCGGTCGACAGCTGGCGCTTCTACTTCCCGCACGCCGCCTCGACCTTCCAGACCATATTCGGCAAGGTGTGGTACGAGGGCTATTCGGCGCCGACCTTCACCTGGCAGTCCTCGTCCGGCACCGACGTGTTCGAGCCGAAATATTCGCTGATCCCGCTCATCTTCGGCACCATCAAGGCGACCTTCTACGCCATCCTGTTCGCGGTGCCGATCGCGCTGATGGGCGCCATCTACACCTCCGAATTCGTCCATCGCCGGGTGCGCGCCACCGTCAAGCCGGTGATGGAGACGATGGAATCGTTGCCCACCGTGGTCCTCGGCTTCGTCGCCGCGCTCATTTTGGCGCCGATCGTGGAGGAATGGATCGCCGCGGTCCTGCTCGGCTTCATCGCCATTCCGATGGGCCTGATGCTCGGCGCCTTCGCCTGGCAGATGCTGCCGATGAAGCTGGCGCTGAGACTGGAAGGGCTGCCGAAGTTCGGCTTCATGTTCGCCGTCATCGGCATTTTCACTTGGGTCTCCTACCGGCTTGGACCGCTGTTCGAGCAGCTTCTGTTCTACGGCGACTTCAAGGCGTGGACCGACGGGCAGGTCGGAACGGGCACGCCGTTCGTGTCGATCCTCGCCTTCCCGCTGTGGTTCGTCATCGTGGCCTACGGCTTCAGCCGGCTGCGCGGCGGCGAATACCGCATGTTCCTGCGCGGGCTGACCAAGGAGCAGGCCGGGCGGGTCGAGTTCATCCGCTGGACCTTGTTCCTCCTCACCGCGGGCGTGCTGAGCTTTGCTTTCGCCTCCCTCCTCACCCTTATCGGCTACGATCCCAGAGGCGGCCTGGTCGACACCTATTCCCAGCGCAACGCCCTGGTGGTCGGCTTCGTCATGGGCTTTGCCATCATCCCCAACATCTACACCCTGGCCGAGGATGCGATGAACGCGGTGCCCTCCCACCTAAGGGCCGCCAGCCTTGCGGCCGGCGCAACGCCCTGGCAGACGGCGATCTGGGTCATCCTGCCCGTGGCGGCATCGGGCATCTTCTCGGCGGTTATGATCGGCATGGGCCGCGCCGTCGGCGAGACGATGATCGTGGTGATGGCCGCCGGCAACACGCCGATCCTCGACTGGAACGTGTTTTCGGGCCTGCGCACGCTCTCGGCCAACATCGCCGTGGAGCTGCCCGAAGCCATCAAGGACGGCACGCTCTACCGCACGCTGTTTCTCGCCGCACTGACGCTGTTCGTCATGACCTTCATCATCAACACGCTTGCCGAGCTGGTGCGCCAGCGCTTCCGCAAGCGCGCCTTCCAGCTCTGAGGCCTGCACCCGATGACCATCGCCATCCCGACGACCGTGGAGGCCCATCGTGCGCAGCGCCACGCAAGCGCGCGCCGTCAGGCGCTACACCGCCGATGTCTCGGCGGTCGGCGAGCCGTGGCTGTGGGGGCTCGGCGGAGCGCTCGCCATCGGCATCATCCTGATCGCCGGCTTCCTGGCGATGATCCTGTGGAACGGCATCATCACCTTTTGGCCAAAGCCGATCCACCTGGTCAGCCTGGTCGACGGCACCCAGATCGCCGGCGAGCCGTCACGCGACAACACCTATCGCCCCGGCGACAAGATTATTGCCGGTTTGTCCGACGAGGCGCGCGCCGAGGTCGAGGCCGCCGGCGGATTCGCCCACCGGGTTCTCTACCGCACCGCCAATTTCGACCTTTACGGCGACGACTTCCGCTGGGCCTCGGACTTCGAGGTTGCCCGGGTCGAGACGCCGCCCGACCTTTTCCTCTTGGAGCGCCAGGAATGGGGGCCGTTCGTCGGCAAGGTCGCGAGGCTGACCATCGGCGGACAGGTTGTCGACTGGCCCCGTTACGCCGACCTGCAGCGCTACCAGGCCAGGGCGCGCGACCGCTTCCACGAAATCCGGGGCATCGAGACCGGAGAAATCGGTGCAGTCAACCATGCCATTGAGCGCGAGCGTCTCACCATGCGCCGTGCGCTTCTCCGTCACAGTGCGGCTTCACCAGAGTACGCCCGCGTCTATGACCAGTCGATGGCCGAGATCGCCCGGCTCGAGCAGACCTACGGCGAACTGCAGGCCCGCATCGCGGCGATCCGCGCCGTCGACCAGAACGACCGCATCCTGCTCGAGGAGGTCGGCGGGCGCCAGAAGGAACAGCGGCTGTCGGAAATCGTGCGGCTCTATCCCGCCAACACGCTGACACTGCCGCAGAAGGTTGGCGTCTACCTGTCGCGGTGGGCAGAATTTCTGACCTCCGAGCCGCGCGAGGCCAATACCGAAGGCGGCGTCCTGCCGGCCATCTTCGGCACCGTGGCGATGACCCTCATCATGGTGATCTTCGTGGCGCCTTTCGGCGTGGTGACGGCGCTCTACCTGCGCGAGTACGCCCGCCAGGGCCGCATCGTCTCGGCGGTGCGGATCGCTGTCAACAACCTCGCCGGGGTGCCGTCGATCGTCTACGGCGTGTTCGGACTGGGTTTTTTCGCCTACACCATGGGCACGACCATCGACCAGCTGTTCTACGCCGAGCGACTGCCCAGCCCGACGTTCGGAACGGGCGGTATATTGTGGGCCTCGCTGACTCTGGCGCTACTGACGGTGCCGGTGGTCATCGTGGCCAGCGAGGAGGCTCTCGCCGCCGTACCGCGCTCGATGCGCGAGGGCTCGCTCGCCTGCGGCGCCTCAAAGTGGCAGACGATCCGCTACGTCGTGCTGCCGAAGGCGATGCCCGGCATCATGACCGGCTTGATCCTCGCCATGGCGCGCGGCGCCGGCGAGGTGGCGCCGCTGATGCTCGTCGGCGTCGTCAAGCTCGCCCCGACGCTGCCGGTGGACGGCTACTTCCCCTTCGTCCACCTGGAGCGCAGTTTCATGCATCTCGGCTTCCACATCTTCGATGTCGGCTTCCAGTCGCGCAACTCCGAAGCCGGCAAGCCCATGGTGTTCGTCACCACGCTCTTGCTGCTCGGACTGATTGTGACGATGAACTCCACCGCCATCTATGTCCGCAACCGGCTGAAGCGGCGCTACGCCTCGGCCCAGTTTTGAGCGATGAAAGGCAAACAGTTATGCCAGCCCTGAGCCAGGCAATCGCCCCGCCGACCGGCGGCGACACCATCTATCATGACGTGAAGTCGAAGCATGGCAGCGTTCTCGAGGTGTGCGACTTGAGCCTGTGGTACGGCCAGGCCCAGGCGCTGTCTGACGTCAACATGACGATTGGAGCGGGCCTCGTGACCGCCATCATCGGACCGTCGGGGTGCGGCAAGTCTACGTTGCTGCGCAGTTTCAACCGCATGAACGACTTGATCGACGAACTGGCGATCTCAGGCAGGATCATGGTCGGCCGCGACAACATCTATCGCGGCGGCATCGATGTCATTTCGCTCAGGAAGCGCATGGGCATGGTGTTCCAGAAGCCCAATCCCTTCGCCATGTCGATCTTTGACAATGTCGTCTACCCCTTGCGCGTCGACGGCATTTCGAACCGCCACGAACTCGAAGAGGGCTGCGAACGCGCGCTGAAGGCGGCCGCCTTGTGGGACGAGGCCAAGGACCGGCTCAAGGACTCCGCACTGGGGCTTTCGGGCGGCCAGCAGCAGCGGCTGTGCATCGCCCGCGCCATCGCTTCGGACCCCGAAGTGCTGCTGATGGACGAACCGTGCTCGGCACTCGATCCGATCGCCACAGCGCGCATCGAGGAACTCATGGGCGAACTCAAGGGCCAGTACTCGATCGTCGTCGTCACCCACAACCTGCAGCAGGCGGCGCGGGTCTCCGACAACACCGCCTTCATGTATCTCGGCCGGCTGATCGAGTACGGCGACACCACGGCCATGTTCACCAATCCTGTGCACCGGCAAACGCAGGACTACGTCACCGGCCGTTTCGGCTGATCGTTTGACCGCATGTGGATGACGCCGATGGCTGAAGCCCCTATGACAGTGGCCATGATCGGGACCAGAAAGGCCGCCCACGATGGCCCGGTTCACGGACCGGACGACGGCATGGTCGCCGTGGCCGCACGCCTCGGCGATCCCTGCCTTATCGTCGACCGGCAGGAGCGCCTGCGCTATGTAAACCCGACGGCAACCCAGGTGTTCGGTGCCATCGAGCCGGACCGGCCGCTGTCGTTCCTGATTCGGGCGCCGGAGCTCTCCGAGGCGGTGCGTGCCGCCGTCCAAACCGATACGCCCCAGACCGTCACCTATTTCGAGCGCGTGCCGGTCGACCGCTGGTTCGAAGGCCGGGTCTCACCCCTGGGGCCAAGTGAGCCATCGCTGCTGCTGATCGTGCTGCGCGACCTCACCGAGGCCCAGCGAGTCGAACGCATGCGCGTCGACTTCATCGCCAATGTCAGCCACGAACTGCGCACGCCGCTCGCCTCGCTGCTGGGCTTCATCGAAACGCTCCAGGGCGCTGCTCGTTATGATCGGGAGTCGCGCGAGCGGTTCCTCGACGTCATGGTCCAGCAGGCGCGGCGCATGGCGCGGCTCATCGACGACCTGATCTCGCTCAGTCGCATCGAGCTCAAGGCCCATGTGCGGCCGAGCACCGTCGTGGACCTAGCTTCGATCATCGGCCACGTCGCCGACACCATGGCACCCATCGCGCGCGAAAGCGGGGTCAAGCTCAACCTCGATCTATGCGAAGATCTTGTGGTGCGCGGCGACACCGACGAACTCGCGCAGCTGTTCCAGAACCTCATGCACAATGCGATCAAATATGGCCACGGGGGCGGTCGGCTCGACGTCACCGCAGCCCGCCAGCCCCGGCCCGGCGGCAAGCCCGACCGGATCAGCGCCAGCGTGCGCGACTACGGCCCCGGCATCGCCGAGGAGCACCTGCCGCGCCTCACCGAGCGGTTCTACCGGGTCGATGTCGCATCGAGCCGCGAAAAGGGTGGCACCGGCCTGGGGCTCGCAATCGTCAAGCACATCCTCAACCGCCATCGCGGCCAGCTCTCCATAGACAGTGCGCCGGACAAGGGAGCGACCTTCACGGTTCACCTCGACGCGGAGCCTCCGCAAGCCGAAAGTGATCTCACATGAGCGAGCATACCGTTGCGGCCTTCGACGCGGAATTGGGCGAACTGGCGGTCCGGGTCGCGCAGATGGGAGGTTTGGTCGAGAAGGCGCTGACCGAGGCCGTTCTGGCGCTCGACCGCGCCAACGAGGACCTCGCCCGCGCGGTGATCGAGGCCGACGGCCGTGTCGATGATCTGGAGCGCGACATCGAGGAGCGGGCCGTGCGGATGATCGCGCGGCGCCAGCCGATGGCCGGCGATCTGCGGGAAATCATGACCGCGATCAAGATCGCATCCGATCTCGAGCGCATCGGCGACCTCGCCAAGAACATCGCCAAGCGCTCGCTCGCCGTTCACGGCCAGGCCGGCGTGCACCAGGCGGTGCGCGGCATCGACCGGATGAGCCGCATGGCACTCGAGCAGCTTCGCGGAGTCCTCGACGCCTATGCCCAGCGCGACGTGGAAACGGCGCTCGAGGTCTGGCGCCAGGATGCCGATCTCGACGCCATGTATACCTCGATCTTTCGCGAGCTCCTGACCTACATGATGGAGGATCCGCGCGCCATAACCTTTGCCACCCATCTCTTGTTCGCCGCCAAGAACGTCGAGCGCATCGGCGACCACACCACCAATATCGCCGAAATGATCTACTTTCTCGTCAGGGGCGAACTGCTACGCGAAGCACGTCCAAAGAAGGACGGCTCCATCTCAGTAACGGGATACGCCGCACAGGACGGCTGAGGGGCGGTTTCGAGATGGCCGCCAGGATTCTGATCGTCGAGGTGAGGAGGATAATCCGTTCGGCTGCGCAAGGCGATCAATGTCGGCAACGAACCGACCCCATCCGCACGGTGCGCGGCGCCGGATATGCGTTCAACGAGAAGTTCGGCGAGGCCTAGGCCTCGGATCACAGAGGTATAGCCAATCAGCGCGCAATTCCGCGCGCTTCGGCCAGAGAAGGTTGGATCTCAGTTCCTTTCCCTCTGCCAAGGATCGTTGCTTCAGATGAGTTACACGGCGCCACTTAATCGTGATTTGTGTCACTCCCTCTCATTGGACGCGCCCCCGGGCATCGACGGTGTGCAGCCCCACGACTT
>CAYWVA010000003.1:0-33021 GCA_964461545.1 uncultured Rhizobiaceae bacterium
GGGCAGGGCGGCCAGCAGCTTGGCGCGCTTTGCCCCGTTGCCGGCAATGCGTCGCCCGGAGGCCCGTTTCAGGTGGCGCCGGGTGAGGGCCAGCGCCAGCTGGTTGGCCAACAGCTCGTCATAGGCGAGGCGTTGGCGGGCCGGCGCCTCGGGCTCGAGGTCGGCGGCGCCATGGGGCCGGTGGACGCTGCCCAGCGCCGCGGCAAAGGATGGCCAGACACGCCGGGACAGAAGAGCGGGATCGTGCCATTCGCTGAGCCCGGGCAGGCGGTCGAGGGCCGCCTCTATGCTTCGGACAAGCAGCCGCGGCGGGAGATCGGCGGTCAGCGGATAGACCGGCTCGACCAGAGGCAGGCGGGCGAACTCCTGTGGCGCCACGATGTGGTCGGGATGCACCATCTGCGGCAGGCCGCCATACCACTCGATGCGGCCCGACACGAAGCGCTCAGCGCCCTCCGGCAGGACGCGGCCGAGATAGTCGCTGCGGGCATGAAAGAACACCAGCAGCAGCGAACCGGTGTCGTCGTAGCACTCGATCCGATAAGGGCGGCGCTGCCCGCCTCCGCCCGGCGGGCGGTGGCGGCCGACCGTCACCTCCACGGTCACGATGCCGTCCTGCGGCAGGCCCGCGAGCTTTGGCCGGGCGCTGCGGTCGATGAGGCCGCAGGGCAGGTGAAACAGAAGGTCGACGATGCGGGCCTCGGCGTAGCCGCGCTCGTCTTGACGGCCGACGAGCCTGGCCAGGCTCTTTTCGACCTTGGGGCCGATGCCGCGCAGGGTCGAGGCGCTGGCGAACAGGGGATTGAGCACAGCCGGCCGCATCACTGACCCGGGAGAGAGCCGCCGCGGCGGTCGACAGGTGACGAGCGGGACGCTAAGAAGTCGACCCGGTGCGGATACCATGCATGACCCAGCCCGATGGCGACCTCGATGTTCGGCGGCGGCGCGCTCTGTGGAGAGCCAGCCATCGCGGCATGCGGGAACTTGATCTGGTGCTCGGAAACTATGCCCGCGCCCACGTGGCCAGCATGGATGGCGACGCGATTGCCCAATTCGAATCGATCCTTGCGGCGGCCGACACCGACCTGTTCGACTGGATCATGGGCATAGCGCCGGTGCCGGCGCAATACCAGGGTCCGGTCATCGATGCGCTGCGACAGTCCCGGCTGCGGCCGCAGAGCTATCACGGCGGATAGGATGCTCGAGGCCAGGGTGCTCAAGGAGGCTTTGCAACGGCCTGGCCGGCTCGTCCTCGCCGGGCTGCCGGGAGGGCTCGACGCCCTGGTGCTTGGCGATGCCGCCCGGCTGGCCGCACCCCGCCCCCTGGTCCACATCGCCCGCGACGACCAGCGCCTCAACGCGCTTGCCGAAGCGCTGGCTTTGTTCGCTCCCGACGTGGAAATCCTGCGCTTTCCGGCCTGGGACTGCCTGCCCTACGACCGCGTCTCGCCGGCCGCCTCCCTGGTCGCCCAGCGGCTCTCGACGCTGGCCCGCCTCGCCGAGGCGCCGGCTCAGCAGCGGCCGCGCATCGTGGTCACAACCGCCAATGCGGCCCTCCAGCGGGTGCTGCCGCGCGACATCATCGCGGGCTCCACCTTGACCGCCCGCCCCGGCCAGCGGGTGTCCACCGAAACGCTCCAGCAGTACCTGCTCGAGAACGGGTTTTCACGCACCGGAACGGTGGTCGATCCCGGCGATTTCGCGGTGCGCGGCGGGCTCATTGACATCTATCCGCCGGGGGCGCCGGCACCCATCCGGCTCGACTTCTTCGGCGATACGCTCGAATCGATCCGCAGCTTCGACGCCGAAACCCAGCGCACCACCGGCCAGCTCCATGGGCTTCGCCTCGACCCGGCCAACGAGGTGCAGCTCAAGCCGGAGACCATCGGGCGGTTCCGCACCGGCTACAGCGCCGCCTTCGGCGGGCCAGGGCTCAACGATCCGCTCTACGAGGCGGTGAGCGCCGGGCGCCGGCAGCAGGGGATGGAGCACTGGCTGCCGCTGTTCTATGACCGGCTTGAGACTTTGTTCGACCACGTCGGCGATGGCCCGGTGAGCCTCGACCACCTGGCCGACGAGGCGGTGGCGAGCCGGCGCGAGCAGATCGGCGAATATTACGGAGCGCGCTGCAAGGCATTGGGGCAGGAGAGCTTTGGTGCCGCGCCCTACAAGCCGCTCGAGCCTGAGGCACTTTATCCGACGCCGGAGGAATGGGATGGCGCACTCGCGGCGCGCCCTGTTCTCGTCGTGACGCCGTTCGAGGTGCCGGAGGCGGGAGCGGCCCGGATGGTGTCGGCCGGCGGCCGGCAGGGCCGCAATTTCGCCGCCGAGCGCGAGTCGGGCCGCAATGTCTACGAGGCGGTCCGTGATCATGCCGAGACCTTGCGCCGGCAGGCCAAGCGCGTGGTGCTGGCGGCGTGGAGCGAAGGCTCGGGAGAGCGGCTGGAGGGCATTCTCAGGGACCATGAGCTCAAGCCCCTGGCCTGGGCCAGGAGCTGGGCCGAAGTCGCCGGGCGCCACCTTTCGATCGTGAGCCTCGTGGTCTTGCGGCTCGAAACCGGATTTGAAACCGACGATCTGGCGGTCATCGCCGAGCAGGACATTCTCGGCGACCGGCTGATCCGCTCGACCCGCCGGGCGCGCAAGGCTAGCGACGTCATCTCCGAGCTGTCGAGCCTCAGCCCCGGCGACCTCGTGGTGCATGTCGATCATGGCATCGGCCGCTTTGAGGGCCTGCGCGCCATCGAGGTGCAAGGTGCCCCGCATGACTGCCTGTTCCTGAGCTATGCCGGCAGCGACCGGCTGTTCCTGCCGGTTGAAAACCTCGAGCTCTTGTCGCGCTACGGCTCAGAAGAGTCCGAAGTCCAGCTCGACCGGCTGGGCGGCACCGCCTGGCAGGCCCGCAAGGCCCGGCTCAAGGAGCGGGTGCGCGAGATCGCCGCGGAGCTGATCCGCACCGCGGCGGAACGCGAACTTAAGTCGGCCGAAATCCTCAGTCCTCCCGACGGGCTGTTCGACGAGTTCTGCGCCCGGTTCGCCTTCGAGGAGACCGACGACCAGCTCTCCGCCATCGAGGCGACGCTCGGCGACCTGCAATCGGGGCGGCCGATGGACCGCCTGATCTGCGGCGATGTCGGGTTCGGCAAGACGGAAGTGGCTCTGCGCACTGCCTTCATCGCCGTGCTGGCGGGAAAGCAGGTGGCGGTGATCGTGCCCACCACGCTGCTGGCGCGCCAGCACTACGCCACCTTTCGGCAGCGATTCCAGGGCTACCCGGTCAACATTGCCCAGGCCTCGCGGCTCGTAGCGCGCAAGGAGCTTAATGCCGTGCGCGAAGGGCTTGCCTCGGGTGACATCGATATCGTCATCGGCACCCATGCGCTGCTCACAGCGCACACCCGGTTCCGCGACCTCGGCGTGCTGGTCATCGACGAGGAGCAGCATTTCGGGGTCAAACACAAGGAGCGGCTCAAGGACCTGAAAGCCGACGTGCATGTGCTCACCCTCACCGCAACGCCGATCCCGCGCACCTTGCAGCTGGCCCTGTCGGGCGTGCGGGAGCTGTCGCTCATCGCCACCCCGCCGCTCGACCGGCTGGCGGTGCGCACCTTCATATCGCCATTCGATCCCGTCATCGTGCGCGAGATGCTGCTGCGCGAACACTATCGCGGCGGGCAGAGCTTCTACGTCGTGCCGCGCATCTCCGATATCGACGAAATCCGCGAATTCCTGCAAGTCCAGGTGCCCGAGGTCAAGTTCGCGGTGGCTCACGGCCGGCTCGCCCCGACCGAGCTCGACGACATCATGAGCGGCTTCTACGACCGCAAATATGATGTGCTGCTGTCCACCAGCATCATCGAGTCCGGCCTCGACATCCCCACCGCCAACACGCTCATCGTACACCGCTCGGACCGCTTCGGCCTGGCCCAGCTCTACCAGCTGCGCGGCCGCGTCGGACGCTCCAAGAGCCGCGCCTATGCGCTGTTCACCGTGCCGCCGGTGCAGACCCTGACGCCAGCCGCCGAGAAGCGGCTGAAAGTTCTACAGTCGCTCGATTCGCTTGGCGCCGGCTTCATGCTGGCGAGCCACGATCTCGACATCCGCGGCGCCGGCAACCTGTTGGGCGAGGAGCAGTCCGGCCACATCCGCGAGGTCGGCTTCGAGCTCTACCAGGCAATGCTCGAAGAGGCGGTGTCGAAGCTCAGAAGCGGCGATTTCGCCGGAGCTGGCGATGGCGCCTGGTCGCCGCAGATCAATGTCGGCACCTCGGTGCTGATCCCGGAGGTCTATGTGCCGGACCTCCAGGTCCGGCTCGGGCTTTACCGCCGCTTGGCCGATCTTGTGGACGAGACGGCGCTGGGATCGTTCGAGGCCGAGCTGCGCGACCGCTTCGGGCCGCTCCCCGACGAGGTCAGACATCTGCTCGATATCGTGTCGATCAAGCTGTCGTGCCGCCAGGCCAATGTGGCGAGCATCGATGCCGGCCCGAAGGGCGCTGTGATTGGCCTGCGCGACGGGGTATTCGCCAATCCCGATGGCCTGGTCCGGTGGATCGCCGAACAGGGCCCCCGGGCCAAGCTCAGGCCCGACATGAAGCTGGTGGTGATGCGCGACTGGCCGCAGCCCGAAGACCGCCTCAAGGGCGCGCGCCGGCTGCTGTCGGAGCTCGTGCCCCTGGCGCAAGTCTCTGCCGCGCCTGCCCCGCCAGCCACTTCGGCAGCCGGCAGGCGGTAGCCGCTCACGCCTCCTGAGCCAGTTTCTCCAGGCGCGTCTGGGCCTTCAGCCAAGCCTCTTCGGCGCTCTCCAGCTCGGCCGTCAGCCGGTTCCTGAGCCGGGCGAACTGGGCCACCTTGCCCGGCTCGTCGCGATAAAGCGTCGGATCGGCAAGGGCCTGGTCGAGAACCGCAATCTTCTGCTGCAGCGTCCCGATCATCGCCTCGGTGTGCTCGACCGTCTTGTGCAGTGGCGCAGCGGCCCGGGACAGCCGTTTTGTTTTGGCCTGCGATGGCGATAGTCCATTTTCTTGCGAAGGGGCTCCGGTCCGCCTCCGGTTGCGCGCCGAGTCGAGCACCTGCTGGCTATAGCTGTCGAGGTCGTCGTCATACGGCTTCACCATTCCGCCATCGGCGATCCACAGCCGGTCGGCGGTGGTCTCGATCAGATGCCGGTCATGGCTGATGAGGATGACGGCGCCGGCGAAGTCGTTGAGGGCCTGGATGAGCGCCTGGCGGGCATCGACGTCAAGATGGTTCGTCGGCTCGTCGAGAACGAGAATGTGCGGCCCCCGGAACGTGGCAAGCGCGAACAACAGCCGCGCTTTTTCCCCTCCCGACAGGTTGCCGGCCTTGGTATCGGCCATGCCGGCGCCAAAGCCGTAGGCCCCCAGCCGGGAACGGCGCACGGCAACCGTCGAATCGGGCATGAGGTCGCATACGTGCTCGTAGGGTGAACGCCCGGCATCGACTTCGTCGAGCTGGTGTTGGGCGAAATAGCCGACCTTGAGCCTGTTGTGGCGGTGCATGTGACCGGCCATCGGCTGCAAGCGGCCGGTCAGCAGCTTGGCAAACGTCGATTTGCCGTTGCCGTTGGCGCCAAGCAGCGCGATGCGGTCCTCGGTATCGATGCGCAGGTTCAAATCCCTGAGCACCGGCTCACCACCGTAACCCACCGCCACGTTTTCGAAGCGCACCAGCGGCGGGTTCAGCGGGCGGGCCGGATTGGGAAAGTAAAACGGTGCCACCCGGTCCTCGACAAGGTCGGGAATCGGCTCCATCTTCTCCAGCGCCTTCAGCCGCGACTGCGCCTGGCGCGCCTTGGTAGCCTGGGCGCGGAAGCGGTCGACGAAGGCCTGCATGTGCTTGCGCGCGTCCTCCTGCTTGCTCCTGAGCTTGGCTTGCAGCGACTGCTGCTCGCGCCGCAGCCGCTCGAAATCGTCATAACCGCCCCGGTACAGCGTCAGCTTGCCGCGATCGAGGTGCAGGATGGAGCCCACAGCCTGGTTCAGCAGGTCCCGGTCATGGGAGACGATGACGACGGTAGAGCCATAGGTCTTGAGATAGGTCTGGAGCCAAATGACCCCTTCCAGATCGAGGTAGTTGGTCGGCTCGTCGAGCAACAGGACGGCGGGCTCAGCGAACAGGGCCGCCGCCAGCGCCACCCTCATGCGCCAGCCGCCGGACAGAGCCGAACACGGGGCCTCCTGCTGCTCAGGGGTAAAGCCAAGGCCGGCCAGGATGGTCGCGGCTCGCGCCGGCGCGGCATGGGCGTCGATATCGGCAAGCCGGGTCTGGACCTCGGCGATCCTATGCGGGTCGGCCACCTGCTCGGCCTCGCCGAGCAGCGCGGCGCGTTCCGCATCGGCGGCGAGCACGGTCTCGATCAGGCTCTGCTCGCCGGAGGGCGCCTCCTGGGCGACCGTGCCGATCCGGGCATGACGCGGCACCCGGATCGTGCCCGACTCGGGCTCAAGCTCGCCCAGGAGCAACCTGAGCAAAGTGGTCTTGCCGACACCGTTGCGGCCGACCAGTCCAACCTTGTGGCCGGTGGGGACCGCTGCAGTGGCGCCATCGAGAAGCAGCTTTCCGTCGATGCGGTAGGTGAGGTCGTTGATGTGGAGCATGAGCGTGGAGATAGACACCCGGGGGCCGGTTGTCACCCCTCTCGGCATTCGTTGCGGTTGTGTCCCGTCGAAGTCTGCACTCCGATGAGAGCGGTTCATCGGCCGTTCATTTCGCTTGGCCTAATAGCCAAGCCCAATTCCTCAATGTCGCCGCAAAAGGCTGTGCCTATCGGGGCCAAGGGGATCCATCAAGGAGATCATTGGAAATGACGTCACGCTCCATCGTGCTAGGCGCGGCTGCGCTGCTGCTTTTTTCCGCCGCTGCGCCAGAACCGTTCGGGTTCCAAGCCACGGCAGTCTTTGCCCAGGGGGTGAGCGCCAAGGTGGCGGAAGCCCTGTCCGCAAACCCCGCTCAGCTCGACGCCAGGCAATTGCGCGAGGCCATCAATGTGCTGCGCGATGCTGTCGAATCGAGGGCTCTGAGGGGAGCGGACCGTAAGGCTGCTCAGGACAAGATCAAGGCCTACGAGAAAGCGCTCAAGCAGGGCGGCGAGCGCCGGCAGGCCCAGCAGGAGCCGCAGGCCGGACAGGCCGAGACCGGGCAGCAGAGGGCGCAACGCGCCCAGGGGCAGCAGGCCGAACGCAAGGCGGAGCAGCAGGCTCGCAAGGCCGAACAGCAGGCTCGCAAGTCCGAGCGCAAGGCAGAACAGCAGGTGCAGGTGCAGGTTCAGCCGGTGCAGCCTCAGCAGCCGGCCCGGCGGGCCCAAGCCCAGCAACAGGCCCAGCAACAGGCCCAGCAACAGGCGCAGACCCAGCAACAGGCGCAGACCCAGCAGCGGACACAGAGGCAGCAGTCGCCGCAGACCGCGCTGAGCCCTGCCATGGCGGCCGCCCTTGGCGACAATCGTCCCTCTTCGGCGCTTGAGCCGGCCGAGTTGCGCAACCGCATTCAGACCTTGACGGAGGCCATACAGTCAGGCGCCCTGTCGCGCGCTCAGCGCCGCCAGGCGGTGGAGCGATTGACAGCCGACAGCCAAGCCCTGCAGACCCGCCAGAGGGCGCAGGCCCCCGTGCAGCAGGCTCCCGCGCAGCAGGCCCCCGCGCAGCAGGCCCCCGTAAAGCAGGCCGAGGCCCCCAAGGCCACTGAAGCGCCAGCCGCGGATGTCAGAAGGCGGGCGCGGGCGATCATTGCCGACCAGAAGCCGGCTGACAATCTCGGCGAGGAGGACCTGCGCAAGCGCCTGAACGAGAGTCGGGCGGTGCTCGGTACCGACAAGCTGTCCCGCGAGGAAGAGCGCGAACTGCGGCGGCAGCTCAGCCGAGACAGGGACGAGTTGCGCCGGCGCGTGGCAAGACGGCAGGAGGAGCCTCGCAGCCTGGACTCCAGGTCTCAGGTCAGAACGGGCACTCAGGCCGTCACCGGCTCGCAGATCACCACCACCACCAATGTCACCGTCATCCTCGAACGGCGCACACCATCGGAGCGGCTGAGCGACAGGGACCTCGAGCAGCGCGTCCGTATCCTCAGCAAGGCGCTGAAAGAAGAAAAGATCGCCCGCCGCGACGTCGAGATCGCCCTGCGCATCGTCGAGCAGGATCGCCGCGAGCTGCGCAGGCGCCTGCATGCCGGCCGCGATTATCGCCGCGAGGAGCGACGGCGCGCCCGGTCGCGCAACGAAATCTTTATCGACTTCAACATCGGCTACCGGCCGCCCCCGGTGATCTTTGCCGCCGAGGCCATGCCGCGCGACATCGAGATACAGTTGATCGCCCCGCCCCTGCGCCAGGTGTCGCGCGCCTACACCTTCCAAGAGATCTACACCAATCACGATGTCCGCGAGATGATGCCGGGGATCGAGATCGATACGCTGAACTTTGACTTTGGCTCGGCGGAGGTCAGGCCGGAAGAAATCGACAAGCTCGACGCCATCGCCGAGGTGATAGAACGGATCGTCGCAGTACGACCGGACGAGGTGTTCGCACTTGAGGGCAACACCGACGCGGTGGGCTCGCATGAGGCAAATGACGCTCTGTCACTGCGCCGCGCCCGCGCCGTCGCGGACGCCCTGATCGACTACTATGACATCGATCCTGCCAATCTGCGCACCGTCGGGCTGGGCAAGCGCTTTCTCAAGATCATGACACCCGACCCCGAGGAGGAGAACCGCCGCGTAACGGTCCGGCGCATTACGCCGCTGCTCGTCGGCCAACGCTGATCGGCTCCCCGCTGTGCCGCTTGCCGGACGCATCGGCAAGCTCAGCAACCATCGAGGCCCTCTCCTTGGCAAAGGGGAGGGCCGTTCATTGTTGAGCGTTGACAACGGGCAAGACCGGAGACTATCTGCCGGCCTTGCGCAAATCACATCTCCATCCCTTCGAGGACCTGTCATGGCGAGCCAACGCACACTGTCGATCCTCAAGCCGGATGCGACCCGGCGCAACATCACCGGCCGGGTCAACGCGCTGATCGAGGAGGCAGGCCTGAGGATCGTTGCCCAGAAGCGCGTCAAATGGCACAAGGCCGAGGCGCAAGCGTTCTACAAAGTCCACAAGGATCGGCCCTTCTACAACGACCTGGTCAAGTTCATGACCTCGGGTCCCATCGTGCTTCAGGTGCTCGAAGGCGACGACGCGATTGCCAGATACCGTGACGTCATGGGCGCCACAGACCCGGCGAAAGCGGCCCCTGGCACCATTCGGGCACAGTTCGCTGAATCCATCGAGGCCAATTCGGTGCATGGCTCCGACAGCCCCGAAAGCGCCAGTGAGGAAATCCGGTTCTGCTTCGAGGCAGATGAGATCGTCGGCTGAGCGGCTGTAGGGGAGGGTGGCCTGATGTGGGTCGCCGCCTACATGGCGGCCATCGTGCTGGTCAACTGGCTGTTCACCTTGCTGCCGCTGGTCGAGACACCGGTCGGCGAGTGGCCGCCGGCCAGCCTCATCGTCGGCCTTATCCTGGTGGTGCGCGACTTGGCCCAACGCGAGGTCGGCCACTACGTGGTCATCGCGATGCTAGCGGCGGGAGTGATCACCTATCTCATGGTCGACCCCTATGTGGCGGTGGCCAGCGTCTCGGCCTTTGCGGTATCGGAGACCGCCGACTGGATCGTCTATACGGTGACCAAACGGCCGCTGCGCGACCGCATCCTGGCGTCGAGCGCGGTGAGTTCACCGCTCGATTCGGCGGTGTTCCTGGGACTGATCGGATTCCTGTCGCCGGCCTCGTTCATCCTGCAGACGCTGAGCAAGTTCGCCGGCGCGGTCGCGGTATGGGCTTTCCTGTACCACCGGGCGCGCCGCACCGACGGTGCGTGAAATCACGCCGCAATTCACGCCTTCAGCCGGGCATTGTCGGGATCGTAGGCCGGCTGGGCGATGATGCGGGCCTCGCATGACTCGCCGAGCAGCGCGATATCGAACTCGGCTCCCTCGACGACCAGTTGCGGCTCGAGATAGGCAAATGTGAGCGATTTCTCCACCGCAAAGCCGTATGCGCCGCCGGTGGTGAGGCCGACGATGCGGCCGTCACAGGTGACCGGCTCGTTGCCGCGACAGTCGCTGTCGGCGGCATCGACCTCCATGTAGGCGAGCAGAAGGCGCGGGCCCTGCTGCTTGGAGGCCAAGGTGGCGGCCCGGCCGATGAACTTTTTGTCGAAGCGCACGAAACGCTCCATGTCGGCCTCGATCATGGTGATCTCGTTGGTGAGTTCGCCGCCCCAGGCCCGGTAGGCTTTCTCCATCCTCAGACTGTTCATGGCGTAGGAGCCGAAAAGCGTGAGCCCATGGGCCTGGCCCGTGTCCATCAGGGCATCGAAGACGGCCGGCATGCCGGCCATCGGGCAGTGCAGCTCCCAGCCCAGCTCGCCGACATAGTTGACCCTGAGCGCGCGGACGCCGCCGACGCCCGCAACGGTGATCTCCCTGGCGGTCAGCCATGGGAAGGCGGCGTTCGAAAGGTCGGAGGTGGTCACTTCAGCCAAGACATGGCGCGCCAGCGGCCCGGCCAGCACCAGGCAGCCGAAGTCCTCGGTGACATCGCTTATGGCGACATTTTCACCCGGCCCGATCCCATTGGCCAGCATGTCGAGGTCGTGGAGCTGGGCGGTTGCCGCCGACAGGACGTAATAGTGGTCAGGTGCGAGCCGGGTGATGGTCATCTCGCTTTCGATGCGCCCCGCCTCGGTGAGCAGATGGGCGAGCACCACGCCGCCATCGCGCGCCGGCATGCGGTTGGCCACCAGCCGGTCCAGAAAGTCCGCTGCATCCCGGCCCCTGACGTCGTACTTGGCAAAGGTCGAGAGGTCCATGAGGCCCACCCGGCGGCGCACCGCAAGGCATTCCTGCCTGACCGGCTCCCACCAGTTCGAACGCGTGAACGCGTACTGCTCACCTTCGCCTGAAGGGTCGAACCAGCGCGGCCGCTCCCAGCCCATGACCTGCTGGAACTGGGCGCCGAGGGCGGCAAGCTTGGGGTAGATCGATGAGGTGCGCACCGGGCGCCCGGTGTCGTGCTGCTCGCCTGGGCGGTAGCAGTAATACATGTGCTGGTAGTCGGTGATCGAGGTCTCGACCGCGTAGCGCCCGGCCGCCCAGCCGCCGAAGCGGCGCGGGTCGAACTCGCGCATGTTGATCTCGGCCGCGCCATGGACCATCCACTGGGCTAGATACTTGCCGGCCCCGGCGCCCTGGCAGATGCCCACCGAGGCGCCGTTGGCCATCCAGTAGCCGTGAGGGCCATGGGCGGGGCCGAGCAGAAAATTGGCGTCCGGCGTATGGGTGATGGCGCCGGAGACCACCGATTTGATCCCGGCCTCGCCGAACAGCGGCAGCCGCGCGGTGGCCTTTTCGAGCCACGGCATGAGCCGGTCGACCTCCGGAGCGACGAGCTCGCTTTCGAAGTCCCAGGCCGGCGGCTTGCCGTCCCAGCACACATGGGCGCCACGCGTCTCGTACGGCCCGACCAGAATGCCGTTGGTCTCCTCGCGCAAATAGGCGTGGGCATAGGGATCGCGCACCACCGGGAGCTCCTTTTCCAGCTCGATCAGTTGCTTGAGCGGCTCGGTGATGACGTAGTGGTGCAGCATGTTGGCGATCGGCACCACATGGCCGCTCCATCCGGCCACCACGTCGGCATAGGACCCAGCCGCGTTCACCACGTGCTCGCAGGCGATGTTGCCGTGCTCGGTGATCACCTGCCAATCGCCACTGGCCAGCCGCCGGATGTCGGTGACCCGGCAGCGGCGATAGATGGTGGCGCCCTTCGTCCTCGCGCCGGCCGCCATGGCGTTGGTCACGTCGGCCGGGGCGACATGGCCGTCGGTGACGGTGAGAAACGCCAGCTTGACGCCGAACGGGTCGAGAAAAGGGTGATGGGCGCGGATCTCGGCTGGCGAGATCAGATGGGCCTCATAGCCGGCGAGGCGCGAGATGCCGTGAACGTATTTGAACCACTCGACCTCGTCGTCGGTGGTGGCCAGGCGAAGCCCGCCGCAGCCGTGCCACGACACCGACTGGCCGGTCAGCTGCTCAAGTCTGGGATAGAGCTGGGTGCCGTAGAGGTGGATCTTCGTCAGGTTGAGCGAGCCGTTGAAATGCGGGCACTGGCCGGCCGCATGCCAGGTCGAGCCCGAGGTCAACTCGCCCTTTTCGATCAGCACCACGTCGCTCCAGCCCTCTTCGCACAGGTGGTAGGCAAGACCTACCCCCATGATGCCGCCGCCGACGATCACCACCTTTGCATGGGACTTCATGAGCTAGCTCCGCTTGTGCTGTGCGCCCTCAAAGGTACGCGATGGTGCGGCCGGCGAGGAGAACGACGATCCACACGCCAAGCGACACCATGGCATGCAGTCGGACCACCGGGAAGCCGCCTTCGACAGCCAGCGCGGCGACGCGGTGGTAGGCGTGAAACGCGATCACGTTGGCGAGGCCCGCGACCAGCAACACCATCTTGAACAGGAACGCCGGGTTTCCGGCTATGGCTGTCGCCTCGGCCGTGAACAGGACAACGCCACTCGTCGCCTGCAGGGCAAGCCCGGTGGCGGCGAGCGGGATGGCGACGGCGCCGGCAGCCGCTGCCTGCGGGTAGCGGCGACGAAGCACCAGCACATCGAACACGGCGATCGACCCGACAAGCAGCGCTGCGCCGAGCACATGCACCAGATTGGCGAGCGGATAGAGCCACACCGTGTTCCGGGCGGCATGACCGAGGCCCGAGGCCTCGAGCGCGGCAAGAAGTTCGTGGACCATGGGGCGCGGGGATGGTCTTGGCTATCGGTCCGGCCGGCGCCGCCTGGTCATCGCATCTCGTAAGTCTGGCCGGCAACGATGAGGCGCTCGGCCCGCATCTCGTTGGGATTACGCCGCGACGGATACCCTTGCGCGGCCACCACGGTGCCAGGTTGCAGCATTTCGCGCGACAGCCCCCGCACCTGCAGGCGCGACAGGGGTGCCAGGGTGATCCGCCACGGCTGGCCGTCATGGGACATGGTCAGCTCGCCGTGAGGATTCTCCCACAGGAGGCTTTCGACCGGGGCCTCGATGGTAAGTGCGCTCGATGCGTCGTAGCTGCCCCAGCCATGGTGGGCGTGGGCGGCAAGCGAGGTGAGCGCCAGTGTCAGAACTGAAGCGATAGCCGTCTTGCGCATGCGGTTGTCCTTTCGCGGTTCGAGTTGTCGCACATCATTGCGAGATTGTTTGCCGCCGTCTGCTTTGCAAGCTCTCCACGCCAACCGGCTCATAGCAGCCGCATCCGGCAAGCTCGTCAAACAGCCTGACTGCCGCCTCGGCGGGCAAGGAGGTGATCGGCGGCCGGCAGATCGCCCAGTCGGCGTGGCCGGTATCGCGGGCCATAAGCGCCTTGAGGGCGCAGACCGGCGGATAGCGCTCCAAGATGGCCCGAACGGTGACGATGCGATGTTGCCAGTCGGCAGCGTCCGGCGTCTCGCGCCTGTCGATGAACCTGGCAATGGCTCTGGGCTGAATATTGGCGGTGGCGCTGATGCAGCCGGCCATGCCAAGGCGCAGCCCCTCCTCGAGGCGGGTCTCGGAGGATGGGAAGATCGCCATTTCAGGGAACTCGGCTTTGAGCCGCTTGGTCGCCGCCCAGTCGCCGGAGGAGTCCTTCAGCCCCACGACAGTATCGGGGTAGCGCTGGCGCAGGCGGGCGATGAGGGCCGGAGAGATCGGCGCTGCCGACATCTGCGGGAAATGGTAGAGATAAACCTTGAGGCGGGTATCGCCGACGCGCTCGATCAGCTCGCAGAAATAGGCGAAGAAGCCGTCATCGCTTTGGTTCTTGTAGTAGAACGGCGGCAGCACCAGCACGCCGCCGCAGCCGAGCTTCACCGCGTGGCTCGTAAGGTCGACCGCGTCCGGCACCGCGCACGCTCCGGTGCCGGGCATCAGCACGCCCGGCGCAACGCCGCTGTCGACCAGATGCTCGAGCAGGCCTTTGCGCTCGGTCACCGACATGGAGTTGGCCTCGCTGGTGGTGCCGAACACGGCGAGCCCATTGGCGCCCTCCTCGATTAGCCAGCGGCAGAAGCCGGAGTAACGCTGCTTGTCCGGCTCAAGGTCGCTGCGGAACGGCGTCAGCACCGGCACCAAGACGCCATGAAAATGTTCAGGGGGCATATGTTGTCCTTTCGGGTGAATGGGCCGGGATCAGGTCAGGCCTGTCCCATACTGCGCTCGTCGGCGACGACCTGGCCGTCATTGGGCAGGCTGCCGGGCTCGACCAGCTCGACGGCGCCGCGGACCTTGCACACCGCCTGCATGGTCGCTTCCACGGCTCGGGCAAGTTCGGAATGGGGCTGGCCGGCCTCGGCTTTGAGCGTCATGACGTCCTGCTCATTGTGGCGCGCGATGAGCAGCCGCAGCCGACCGAGCTCGGGGTGGCGCCTGGCGATCTCGGCCACTTGCGAGGCGTGCACGAACATGCCCTTGACCTTGGCCGTCTGGTCGGCCCGGCCCATCCAGCCCTTGATGCGCATATTGGTGCGCCCGCATGGGCTGGTGTGCGGCAGAAACGCAGATAGATCGCCGGTGGCGAGCCGCACCATCGGATAGACCCGGTCGAAACTGGTGACAACCACCTCGCCAACGTCGCCCGGCTTGACAGGCTCGCCGGTCCCCGGCCGGACAATTTCGACAATCACAGCTTCATCGACGATCATGCCGTCCATGGCGGGCGATTCATAGGCGATGAGGCCGACATCGGCAGTGGCATAGCATTGCAGCACCTGGATGCCCCGCTGGGCATAGGATGTTCGCAGTGACGGAAAGAGCGCGCCACCCGACACCAGCGCCTTGGTGATTGATGAGGCGTTCAGGCCGAGTGCGTCCGCTTTTTCGAGAAGCACTTTAAGATAGTCGGGCGTGCCGGTGTAGCCGCAGGGGCGCAGTTGCGCGATCGCCTCCACCTGCTGCTCGGTGTTGCCAGTTCCGGCCGGCACCACGGCGCAACCCAGCGCCCGGGCCCCGCTATCGAGCATGAAGCCGCCCGGGGTCAGATGATAGGCGAAGGCGTTGTGGACGAGGTCGCCGGGGCGGAACCCGGCCGCAAACAATGCCCGCGCCATCCGCCACGGATCGCGCCCGCGGCCTGTGGGCTCAAAGATCGGCCCCGGCGACATGAATATTCGCTCAAAGGCGCCGTAGTCTCCGACCGCAAACCCTGCGAAAGGCGGATCTTGCGACTGCATCTCTTTGAGCTCGGACTTTCGCAGCACCGGCAGCTCAGCCAGCGCCTTGCGAGTGCTGACCCGGCCCGGATCGACGCCGGCGAGATGTCGCGCCCAGCCGGGAGCCCGCACCATGGTGCGGGCAAGATAGCGGGGCAGGCGGCGCAGCAAGGCGCGCTCGCGCGTCGCCGGGTCCCGGGTTTCAAGGGCGTCGAAGTATTCGCTCATGGCGATTAACCATCCATCTTTCCTCTTTGTGCCGGTTAACTTTGCGCCAATGCCGCGAATGCTAGCCTCATCGGCGCACGCAACTTGCGAGCCTCTGGGGACAGCATAAGGGCCATGTCGACACTGGCAAGGGATTCCCGTCGTGCCGCGGCAGCCGCGGATTGCCGGCTGACGGCGGACCTGGCGTTCACCGACCTGACGGACCCGCAGGGATTGGCCGGAATCGACCATGAACAGTTCCGCGCAAATCAGGTCGCTGCCGTCGTTCGCAACGTTCCCGCCCTCATGGCCGCAAACCTCGTTGCGGTGGGCCTGCTGTTCTGGATCGCGCGGGCAACGCCGGCGTTCGATGCGCTCACTGTCTGGGGCAGTATCATGGGACTTGCTTCGGGCGCGGCCTGCCTTCTGTCGTTGAAACTCGGCGGCCGCGAGGCCCCGCGCCGGACCATCGACAGGATCGCAGCCTGGGCGGTATTGTTCGGCATCCTGTGGGCGATTGTGCCCATAGCGTGCTTCCTCACCGACCGATCGGGCCTGTGCCTGCTGGTCATGGGCATCGCCATTGCGGTCGCCGGTCTTGGCGCCTGCAGCCTGGCCCGGGTGCCATCGGCAGCGCTGCTGTTCACCGGCATCCTGACGACGGCCATTGCCGCATCCTCGCAGATGCTGGATGCCCGGATCGGCATTGCAGTTTTGATCTTCACCGGGACCTTTGGCGCAGTGCTCGCCGTCATCATCCTCGGTGCTCACAAGTCGGCACTGATGCACGCCGCCAATGCCGCGGAACTCAAGCGCCAGCGCGAAATCATCAAGCTTTTGCTCAAAGATTTTGAAGCCGGCGCCAGCGACTGGTTGTGGGAGACCGGACCGGACGGTGAACTGGTCTATGTCTCCGACCGGCTCGCCCAGATCCTCGGCTGCGACCATGCTCGGCTCATCGGGGCAAAGCTGCATCAGGCCACCGGCATGTCGCCGGCCGCCACCGGCTGGCGCGCCCTGGCGGTATTGATGGCCCAGCGCAAGCCGGTATGTGACCTCGACGTGCCGATCCGGCGAAAGGGAACAACGACATGGTGGCAGCTCAGTGCGCGACCGCTTCGCGATGCCTCCGGGGCCTTCCTTGGTTATCGTGGTGTCGGCAGCGACGTCACCGCCAAACGCCAGGCGGCAGTCGAGATGTTGCGCGCCAGGCAAGCCGCTGAACGGGCGAGCGCCGCAAAATCGCGCTTCCTTGCCACCGTGAGCCATGAACTGAGGACGCCGCTCAACGCCATCGTCGGTTTTTCGGAGATCATCGCCGACCAGCGCGAAGGGCCGATCGGCCACATCCGTTATGCCGATTACGCGCGCTCCATCCTCGACGCAGCCGGCACCTTGCCTCACTGATCAGCGATATCCTCGACATCTCCCGCTTCGAGAACGCCTCCGCCACGGTCAGCGAGCAGGAAGTTGACCCTATCGAAGTGGCCGAGGTGGTGATCAAGATGTGCCGGGGAGCCGCGCACGCCAAGGACATTTCCATCATCCAGGATTTTGCCATAGAGCCGATAGAAGTCCGCGGCGAGATGACGAGGCTGCAGCAGATCATGATCAATCTGGTGAACAACGCCTTGAAATTCACGCCCGCCGGCGGGGCGGTGCGGGTGGCCCTAGGCAGGGATCAGCGCGGCGGCCTGGAATTCGTGGTCAGCGACAACGGGATCGGCATCTCCAGGCGCGACCTCAAGCGCATCTTCGAGCCTTTCGTCCAGGCCGAGGACAGCAGTGCGCGCCGGTTCGACGGCATCGGGCTGGGCCTTGCCATTTCGCGCAAGCTTGCCCGCCTGCACGATGGCGACGTGGTGATCACCAGCAAGCCGGGCAAGGGCACAGTGGCAAAGCTCCTGCTGCCGCCGTCGCGCATCGCGCGCCCGCGGGCGCGTCGCCGGGCCGCGATCGCAGCTGCATAGTCTCCGGCTCAGCTACGGCCGGGCAGCGACGTTGGCGCGCCAAGTGCTTTGGAGACCTCCAGCGACACCGCTTCGACGGAATGCTATTATCGGCCAGCGGTTGCTGAGGAGTATCGGCAATGACACCGGAAACCCGGTACGCTCTCGCGGGCAAACTGAACATCGCCTATCAGGTTTTCGGTCACGGCCCCATAGACCTGGTGCTGGTGCCGGGCTGGCTATCCAATATCGAGGTCTTCTGGGAGGAACCGAACATTGTCCGGTTCTTCGAGAAACTGGCGACGTTTTCTCGACTGATCCTTTTCGACAAGCGTGGAACGGGTCTGTCCGACCGCGACATTGAAGCGGCAACCCTCGAAGAGCGAATGGACGATGTGCGCGCCGTGCTGGACGCTGTGGGCTCATCCAAGGCGGCTCTGCTCGGCTACTCGGAAGGCGGCACCATGAGCATCCTGTTTGCCGCCACCTATCCTGACCGTACAGCCGCCCTGATCACCATCGGCAGCTTCGCCCGGCGCCTCCGAGCCCCGGACTATCCCTATTTCACCACTCGGGAGGAGGCCTTCAAGGCAGTGGAGGCGGCAGCGGCCGACTGGGGAGGGCCGGTGTGGATCGATCTGCGTATGCCCTCCGTCGCCGATGATCCGATCATCCGACAGTGGTGGGCCAAGTTCCTGCGGATGAGCGCCACCGCGCCGGCCGCTGCGGCGTTGCAGCGACTGAACATCGAGATCGATATTCGCCATGTCCTGCCGTCCATTCGGGTGCCGAGCCTGGTCCTGCACGCCAAGGATGACCGCGCATGTCCGGTCGGGGCCGGCCGATACATGGCAGACCGCATACCCGGAGCGAAATTCATCGAGGTCGAATCGATTGACCATCTGCCGTTCTACGACAAGTCCGACGAGATCATTGAGCACATTCAGACGTTCCTGACCGGCACGTCTACCCCGGCAATTTCCGAAAGCCGGGTTTCGACGTTGATGTTCACCGACATCGTCGGCTCAACGCGGATGGCTGTCGAGAAGGGCGACCTGCGCTTTGGCGACCTCCTGGAGGTACATCATGCGGCCGTTCGCAGCGAGCTTGCGCGATATCGCGGCCAGGAAATCAACACAGCCGGCGATGGTTTCCTGGCGGCGTTCGACGGCCCGGCGCGCGCCATTCAGTGTGCCGCAGCAATCGCCAAGTCCCTGGAGGTGCTCGGGATCGCCTGCCGCATCGGACTTCACACCGGCGAGTGCGAGGTCCGCCACGGGCAGCTGCAGGGGATCGCATTGCATATTGCCGCACGGGTCGCAGCCTTGGCGCCGTCGGGCGGAGTGCTTGTTTCCCAGACAGTCAAGGATCTGGTTGCCGGATCAGGCATCAGTTTTACTGACGCTGGGCTGCATGCGCTGAAAGGACTGCCTGACCAGTGGCGCCTTTACCAGGTGATCTGGCATTGAGCCGACCGGCGGCCTCGGCCGGCGTCAAGACAGCCAACGCTTGCGGCGCTTGTAGGCCTTGACGTTGCGGAACGACTTGCGGTGCTCGCCGGCCACTCCGAGATAGAACTCCTTGACGTCATCGTTTTCGCGCAGCGCCTTGGCCTCGCCGTCCAGCACCACGCGGCCGTTTTCCAGGATATAGCCGAACTGGGTGTACTTGAGCGCCATGTTGGTGTTCTGCTCGGCGAGCAGGAACGACACCCCTTCGTTCTGATTGAGCTGCCTGACGATGTCGAAGATCTCCTCGACCAGCTGTGGCGCCAGCCCCAAAGACGGTTCGTCCAGGAGGATCATGCGCGGGCGCGACATCAGCGCCCGGCCGATTGCCGTCATCTGCTGTTCGCCGCCCGAGGTATAGCCGGCCTGGGCATCACGGCGGTCCTTGAGGCGCGGGAAATAGCCGTAGATCATCTCGAGATCGGCCTTGATGGCGGCCGCTCCGTCACGGCGCGTATAGGCGCCGGTCAGGAGATTGTCCTCGACGGTCAAATGCTCGAAGCAGTGGCGGCCTTCCATGACCTGGATGACGCCACGGCGCACCAGTTCGTTGGGCGACAGGCCCTCGACCCGGTCGCCCTTGAACAAAATGGTTCCCTTGGTGACCGCGCCGCGCTCGGCATGGAGCAGGTTGGAGATCGCCTTCAGCGTTGTCGTCTTGCCGGCCCCGTTGGCACCGAGCAACGCGACGATGCCGCCCTCCGGCACGTGCAGCGACACGCCCTTCAAAACGAGAATGACGTGGTCGTAGATCACTTCGATGTTGTTGACCGACAAGAGCGGCGCCGGGCCTGCGTCTGTCGCGGCTTGGCCTTCGGTTCGAACCTGGTCCTCAACGGTCATGTCACGGGGCCTTGTTGGATCGCGGCCAGGTCAGGCCCCCGCCCGGATTGACCGGGCGGGGATCGATGCGGTTCCCGAGGACCTCGGGAGGCGACCCTCGGAAGCTTGTGGCGAATTACTCCTAGTCACAATCGCGCAGTTCGATGCCGTGCTCCTCGGCGTAGGCCAGGGCGGCCTCTTCGTACATCGGCCCGACCACGTCGTACATCGGGTCGATCCAGTCGGAGATGCGCTCCCATTCGGTGCCGTTCCACTGCTGGATGAACACCGGCCCGCGACCCTCATGATCCTCGCAGGTGATCTGGATCGGCTGGATCAGGTCCTCCGCGCCGATCTCGGCGATGCGCTCAGCCGTCAAGTTGAGATTCTCCATGCCCCAGCGCACTTCCTCACCGCCCAATGTGACGTTGCCGTATCTCTCCATCGCGGTGTGGATCGCCTCGGAGATGTAGAGGTTGTTCACCAGGCCGCGGTTGTAGAGCACCTCGCCCCAGTTGTTGGCCCGCGCGGCCGCCTCGTCGCCGTTATAGACGTGTTGCAGAACATCCTGCAGCACGCCGAAATCGGTGCCGATGCCGTGGAAGTTGCCGGCCTTGTAGCCTGCCGCGGCAGCCCCGGACGGACGCACGTCCTGCTCGGCGCCCGACCACCACACGCCGAGGAAGCGCTCCATGTTGTAACCGGTGCGCACCGCTTCGCTGACCGCAACCTGGTTCATCACGCCCCAGCCCCACATCATCAGCCAGTCGGGCCGGTCGCGACGGATCGACAGCCAGGTGGCGCTCTGCTCCTGGCCCGGATGATCGACGGCATAGTTCACGAATTCGAAGCCGAGATCGTTGGACAGCCTCTCCAGGGTCGGGATCGGCTCGCGGCCATAGGCGCTGTTGTGGTAGATGAGGCCGATCTTCTTGCCCTGGAGCGCCTCCTTGCCGCCTTCCTGCTCGGCGATGTAGCGGACAAAGGCCGAGGCCTGGGCCCAGTAGGTTGTCGGGAACGTGAAGGTCCACTCGAACACCTTGCCATAGGATGCCGCGGCCCGGCCGTAGCCCATGGAGTGCACCGGTATCTTGTCCTCCCCGGCAACATCCATCACCGCATAGGTGATGCCGGTCGACAGCGGCACGATCACCGCCGCGCCCTTGGCGCCGCCGTCCTTGACCCGCTGGTAGCACTCCACGCCCATGGCCGTGTCATAGCGCATCTCGCACTCGTCCCACTGGAGCGGCACGCCGTTGATGCCGCCGTCGCGGTTCATCAGCATCTGCAGGAAATCGCGCTGGCCGTTGGCGAAGGCGATGCCGTTGGGCGCATAGGCACCAGTGCGATAGACCAGCAGCGGCAGATAGATCGGATCCTCCGCAGCCTTGGCCCTTTCAATAGCGAACCCGGTCACCGCGATCGATGCCGCGGTGAGCGCCGCAAGGGTCAGTTTCCATGCTTTGAGCTTACTCGATAGTGTCATCTTCATACCTCCCTGTTGCCGTTCTCTGTTTCACAAAGTGTAGTACGGACCTTCTCAGTAGGGGAAGGGCCAGCGCCTGAGCTTCTCCTTGGCGATCTGCCACAGCCGGGCCAGCCCGTGCGGCTCGACGATCAAAAAGAAGATGATCAGGCTGCCGAATACGATCACTTCGAGATGCTGGGACAGATCGACGCTGATCGGGATGCCGAAGGTCTCGGGAACCCGGGTCAGCAGAATGGGGATGGCGATGATGAAGAAGGCGCCGAGGATCGAGCCCAGCACGCTGCCCAGTCCGCCGACGATGATCATGAACAGCACCAGGAACGACAGCACGACGTCGAAGGCGATGGTCTCCACGGTGCGCAGATAGAGGGCGAAATAAAGCGCCCCGGCGACGCCGCACAGATAGCTGGAGATGGCGAAGGCCGACAGCTTGGCCGTCATCAGCCGGATGCCCATGATCTCGGCAGCGATGTCCATGTCGCGCACCGCCATCCACATGCGGCCCATGCGGCTGCGCACCAGGTTCTTGACCAGCAGGGCGAACATGACGACGAGTGTCAGCACTACGAGGTAGCGGGCCACCGGCGTGGCGCCGCTGCCGGCAATCCTGACGCCGAAGAGTTCGCGCGGCGGGATGGAGATGGTGCCGGAGGGATCGTAGTTGGAAAACCAGCCGACCCGGTTGAACAGCCAAATCAGGAAGAACTGCGCCGCCAGGGTGGCGACCGCGAGATAGAAGCCCTTGATGCGCAACGAGGGGATGCCGAACACCACGCCCACCGCGGCGGCGAACAACCCGGAAATCAGGAAAACAACGATGATATTGAGTTCCGGGAACATGGTCGTCATCTTGAAGGTGGCGTAGGCGCCCACCGCCATGAAGCCGCCGGTGCCCAAACTCAGCTGGCCGGCATATCCGGTCAGCACATTGAGCCCCAAGGCCGCGATGCAGAAGATCAGCGACGGGATCAAGATGGTCACCAAGAGGTATGGCGAGGCCACGAATGGCACCACCACATAGGCGGCCACGAGCACCGCGATGATGAACCAGCGATCCTGCATGATCGGGAAGATCGCCCGATCGGCGGCGTAACTGGTCTTGAACTGCCCGGCTTCGCGGTAGAGCACGTCACTACACCCTTTCGATGATGCGTTCGCCGAACAGACCTTGCGGTCGGAAGAACAGGAAAATCATGGCCACCACATAGGCGAACCAGTTCTCGGTGGCGCCGCCGAGCAGGCGTCCCCAATAGACTTCGAACACCACCTCGCCGACGCCGATGATCAGGCCTGCGACGATGGCGCCGACGATGGAATTGAAGCCGCCGAGAATGAGAACGGGGAGCGCCTTGAAGGCGATCAGCACCAGCGAGAACTGAACCCCGCTCTGGGTGCCCCACATGATCCCGGCGACCAATGCGATCACCCCGGCGATCGACCACACCATGACCCAGATGAAGCGCAGCGGGATGCCCACCGACAGCGCCGCCTGATGATCGTCGGCCACCGCGCGTAAGGCCCGCCCGTATTTGGTGTAGTGCAGGAAGAGCACGATCGCCAGCACCAGCGCCCCCGCCGTCCCCGCCGCGACCAGGTTGAAGCGGTCGATCATCACCTCGCCGACAAACATCGACCCTCTCGGCAGGCCGATGTCGAGGGCGTGAACGTCGGAGCCCCAGACGAGTTCGCCCACCCCTTCGATCACGAAGGACAGTCCGATCGTCGCCATGAACAGCACGATCAGCGGCTGGTTGACCAGCGGCCCCAGCACCACCCGTTCGATGGCAAAGGCGAGCACCACCATCACCATGACGGTGGTAATCAGCGCCAGCCAGATCGGCGCCCCCATTTCGAGCTGCCCGACAAAGGTCAGCCCCGCAAACAGCACCATGGCCCCTTGGGCGAAATTGACGATTCCGGAGGCCTTGAAGATGACCGCAAACCCGATGGCCACCAGCGCATACATGATGCCCGCCGACATGCCGCCGATCACCACTTCGATGAAGAAGATCGGGAACTGATAGATCTCGACCAGCGGCGCCACAAAGAAGTTGTAAAGGGTTTGCATCGACGGGCTACTCCACGACCGCGGCAGGGGTGGGGTGCGGGGTCATTCGTGCGGCACTCCGAGATAGGCGTCGATGACGCGCTGATCCTTCTGGACCTCTTCGGGCCTGCCATCGGCGATCTTGTGGCCGTAATCGAGCACCGCGATGCGATCCGACAGGTCCATCACCACCCCCATGTCATGTTCGATCAGCACGATGGTGGTGCCGAGCTGCTGATTGGCATCGAGGATGAAGCGGCACATGTCCTGTTTTTCCTCGACGTTCATTCCCGCCATCGGCTCGTCGAGCAGCAGAAGGTCTGGCTCCATGGCCAGCGCCCGGGCAAGTTCGACCCGCTTTTGCAGGCCGTAGGGCAGGGTGCCGACAGGCGTGTAGCGGATGTGCTCGATCTCCAGAAAGTCGATGATGCGCTCGCAGGCCGCCCGATGGGCGTTCTCCTCTTTGAGGTTCGGCCCCCAATAGATGGCCTGAAGCAGGAAGTTGGTGCGCATCTTCAAGATCCGCCCCGTCATGATGTTGTCGAGCGTCGACATGCCCTTGAACAGCGCGACGTTCTGGAAGGTGCGAGCGATGCCCTCCCGGGCGACATGATGCGGCCGGGCGCGCCGCCGCGTGACGCCCTTGAATGTGCTGGTGCCGGACTGCGGGTGATAGAAGCCGTTGATGCAGTTGATCAGCGAGGTCTTGCCGGCGCCGTTGGGGCCGATGATGGCGCGGATCTCGCCCTTGCGCACGTCCAGCGACACCCCCTTGAGGGCGGTGAGGCCGCCGAACGACAATGTAATGTTGTCTACGGCGAGGAGCGTTTCGCCGTTGACGCGGGCCGCTTGGCCGCTCGGCGCCGTCACTCGGCGGCCTCCTTGAGTTCGCGCCCGGGATAGGTCTTCACGTCGCGGATCTCCACGTCGGCGTGAATCATCCCCTTGCGACCGTCCTCGAAGGTCACCTCGGTCTCGATGTATTGCGAGGTGGAGCCGTCATAGAGCGCTTCGATCAGCGGCCCGTAGCGCTCGGCAATGAAGCCGCGGCGCACCTTCAGGGTGCGGGTCAGCTCGCCGTCGTCGGGATCGAGCTGCTTGTGGAGGATGAGGAAGCGGTGGATCTGCGCCCCGGCCATCTGGGGCTCGGAGGCAAGGTCGCGGTTGGCTTCGGTGACGTGGCTCTCGATCATCGAATAGACATCGCGATGGGCGGCAAGCTCCTGGTAGCTGCCATAGGCGATGTTGTTGCGCTCCGCCCAGTTGCCGATGGCGTTGAGGTCGATATTGATGAACACGGCGACGAAGTCGCGCTGGTGCCCGAAGGCCACCACCTCGCGGATGTTGGGAAAGAACTTGAGCTTGTTTTCGATATATTTGGGCGCGAACAGCGTGCCGTCCTTGAGGCGCCCGACATCCTTGGCGCGATCGATGATGCGCAAGTGCCCCTCGGTGTCGAAGAACCCGGCATCGCCGGTCTTGACGTAGCCGTCGGGGGTGAGCGTCTCGGCGGTGCGCTCGTTGTCGCGGAAATAGCCGAGGAACATGCCGGGACTCTTGAACAGGACCTCGCCCGCCTCGGTGATCTTGAGGTCGACATTGGGCATCGGCGGCCCCACCGTGTCGGCGCGGATCTCGCCGTCGCGATGGGCGGTGAGATAGAGGAACGCTTCGGTCTGCCCATAGAGCTGCTTCAGGTTCATGCCCAGCGAGCGATAGAAGGTGAACAGCTCCGGGCCAATGGCCTCGCCCGCGGTGTAGGCGACCCGGATGCGGCTGAAGCCCAGTACGTTCTTGAGCGGCTCGTACACCACCCAGCGGCCGATCGCATACAAGAGCCGGTCCTTCAGCGCCACCGAGCGGCCGTTGAGAATATCCTCGCCGACGCGGCGCGCGACCTCCAGAAAGTAATGGAATGCCCAGCGCTTCACCCGGCCTGCGTCCTCCATGCGGATAGTCACTGTGGTCAGCAGGCTCTCAAAGATGGGCGGCGGTGCAAAATAGAACGACGGGCCGATTTCGCGGAGATCCTGGAGCACGGTCGCCTCGTTCTCCGGGCACGACACGCAAAAACCGGCCACCATGGCCTGGGCAAAGTTCAGGTAATGATCGCCGACCCAGGCGAGCGGCAGATAGGCGAGCGCTTCGTCCTTCTCGGTGAGCTTGTCGAAGGCCACGGTGTCGCGCGCCGCTGCGATGCAGCGTTCGGCCGACAGCATCACCCCTTTCGACTGGCCGGTGGTGCCCGAGGTGTAAAGGATCACCGATATGTCGTCGCCCTTGCCGGCGCCGACCTCTTGCTCCCAGCGCTCAACAGCGCCGGGATCGGCCTTGATGGCGTCGCGACCGCGCTGCTGCACGGTGGCAAAACCATGCAGCCGGCTGTGATCGTAATCGGCCAGTCCGCGATCGTCCTCATAAATGACATGGTCGAGCTTGGGCAGGCGGTCGGACAGCGACAAAAGCTTGTCGACCTGTTCCTGGTCCTCCACGACCGCGAAGCGCACTTCGGCATGGTTGAGCACGAAGGCCATCTCTTCGGCGACCGCGTCCTTGTAGACCGGAACGGGCACCCCGCCGAGGCTTTGCACGGCGCAAAACGTCCAGTACAGCTGCGGCCGGTTGGCGCCGACGATGGCAACCTTGTCGCCGCGCGCAAAGCCAAGGGTGGACAGGCCAATGGAGAAGGCGGCGATCTCGTCGCGCATCTGCGCCCAGGTCCACACCTGCCAGATGCCCAGATCCTTCTCGCGCATCGCCGGGCGGTCGGCGAAGCGTTGGGCATTGCGCAGCAACAGCTTAGGGAAGGTGTCTTCGGCCACCCGGCCGTCAGGCACTGACCCCACAGGCAATCCCTCCGCTGTCGTGTTCTATGTACCCTGCGCCTCTTGGCGGACCCAGGGTGCCCGACCCTATAGCGCGGACGATCCGATAGGCAAGCAGAAACACGATCTTGGACCTTCGCCTCAGGCGAGGTGAAATCCCGCGCACTGCCGCTCCGCTCCCATCGACCGCAACCGAATATTCCCCCGAGCCGAAGGAGTTGTTCCATGGCGATGCGATGATGGACTGGTTCTGTTTGGCTGGATTTCTGACGCTGGATCGGATAATCTGGCCCGTCTCTTCGACCTCGTGGAGGTGGGCAGCCCGTACCGGTCATCGCTGAGCCAAGCGAAGCCAACGCGGCGCTCGCGGGGCCAAGTCTGGTGAGACGTGGCGCATTTCGTGCGGGCTGCCGTCAATCGGAGACCTGCCACCAGCCATCGGTCTCCAAAAATGCGGGAGGTAACGCCATGAAAACCACTGTGCTTTCAGCGATCGCGCTCGGCGCCTTGACGGCCCTTGCCCTCGCTCCGGCGGACAGGGCCGTTGCCGAGCCGTTCGAGCTTAACGCCGCCCAGATGGATAGCGTGACGGGCGGTCAAGTGGTCTGTCTTTGTTTAGTTGTGATGCTGCCGCAGACCAGCGCGCGCGATGAGATTATGCAAATGCCCATGGTTCCGGTTGAGGGAGACATCATGATCGGCCTAGAAACGCTCCCACCCTCGCCGGACATAAGCATATTTCCGCCCACCCCCGGGTTTAACCGCTAGGGAGTTCCGAGGCTCGTGCCGGCTGCCGTTATGCCTTTGGCATCGCGGCGGCGTCGTGCAGCAGGAGGAGTTGTCGCGGGCGGGCGTTACTGGTGAACGTGTCGTTTCGGCTGGCTGGCCCGCAAATAGCGTGTATGGTGGGCATTGCTTCCATGTTGCGGATTGACCGCCAGGTGGGGCGGGGTTGCCGTGAGCGGAGACCTGCCACCGGAATCGGTCTCCTGGGCCCACCTGCGCTGGCGCGTGCGCTCGCACTGGAGGACGTGGAACCATGAAGACAAACATGCCATCGCAGATAGTGATCAGTGCGTTGACCGTGGCCGCCGCCATAGCGGTCCCGGACGGCGCTACCGCGGGCGAGCCGATGGTGCTCACCGATGCTCAGCTCGATCGGGTCACGGCGGGGTTTCCGAAAGTGGAAATACACCTCACCGCTTCTTACACCGACGCCGTCCCAATTGTGGACGAATTGACGCCGCCAACTGCGGAGCCAGTCAGCATAATGTTCGAGCCTGCCAAGCAGGGGGAGATCTTAAAACTGAATCTCCGCACCCAAGGAACGGAAACAAGCCTGCACTGGCCCGACGGCGTTGTAATTGTCGATATTAGTGATCCGGCTGCCAGGTGAATGGAAAGGGACAAAAGCCGGCGGAGGTTGTAGTCGTCCGTATCGGTCAGAAGATCAACCAAGCACGTCCCGCCGGACAACGGTGAGGTTTCAGGGCTGCCGATGATATCGCGGGCGGGAGTTACTGGTGAATTTGTGGTTGCAGCTGGCTGGCCCGTAAATGAGCGTGTATGGTGGGCATTCCTTTACCTGTTGCGGATTGACCGCCAGGTGGGGCGGGTTGCCAGTAAAGCGGAGACTACCACCGGACTCAGGTCTCCTGAACCCACCTACGCGCGCGTTGGCGCGTGCGCTGGCCCAAATCAGGAGGACACACGATGAAGACCATTTTATTTTCGCTGATCGTGCTTGGCGCCTTCACCGTGGCGGATCGTGCCGTGGCCGAGCCGTTCGAGCTTAACGCCGCCCAGATGGATAGCGTGACAGGCGGTCCAATCGTTCATCTCGTGCTTACGGCGCCCAGCGGGCAGGAAGAGATTGTGGTAGAGTCCATGGCTCCGTTCGAGGGAGACATCATGATTGGTCTTAGAGGGCTCATACCGGCAGAGCCTGGCATGGGGATGGTAGTCGAACAACCCTTGCTGAGCATGGACATACATCCGCCCTCCCCCAGGTAACGGCTAGGGAGTTCCAAGGCTCGTGCCGGCTGCCGTTATGCCTTTGGCATCGCGGCGGCGTCGTGCAGCAGGAGGAGTTGTCGCGGGCGGGCGTTACTGGTGAACGTGTCGTTTCGGCTGGCTGGCCCGCAAATAGCGTGTATGGTGGGCATTGCTTCCATGTTGCGGATTGACCGCCAGGTGGGGCGGGGTTGCCGTGAAGCGGAGGCCTGCCACCGGATTTGGTCTCCAGAACCCACTTGCGCACGTGCTGGCGCGTGTGCTCGCATTGGAGGACGTGGAACAATGAAGACCACCTTCATCTCTCTGATCGCGCTTGGCGTCGCAGCGGCGATGGCCGGCCCTGCGGATCGCGCCTTGGCGGACGAGCCGATGGTGCTCACCGACGCTCAGCTCGATCGGGTCACGGCCGGGAATATGTTTCTATATGCCATTTTTATCCAAGTTGCTAACGGTGGGGAGTTGTCAATGAGTTTTGAAGCAGAACAGCGGGCAGAGGAGACAGGACAATTCCTCCGTGGCTTTGAGTTCGATCATGACAGCGGGGCATATGTAAAGACCGTAAAAGGATTTGGGTTTGTCGAACTTGGCTCTAACTAGCGATCTCATCATGGCGGAGTGCAAGTCACTCCCATGGACGGCTCGGTGAGATTCATTACGGATTCTGCGGGGCTCACTTTCGAATGGAGATAGATAGTGGTCGCTCGCTCGGACTGATGCGTCTGCGACCGACGCGAGGTGGCTGATCGACAGGCCAGCGCTATGGCCGGAAGGCGCGTCAAGGCGCAGCGTTCGCCCAAATCAGGAGGAACGATGATGAAGTCGACCCTGTTGTCACTGATGGCGCTTGGCGTCGCGGTTGCGATGGCCGGCCCTGCGGATCGCGCCTTGGCGGGTGAGCCGTTCGAGCTCAGCGCCGCCCAGATGGACAGCGTGACGGGCGGTGAACTCCTTGTCATTGTGACACCGAAGCTGACCAGCGGGCGCGATAAGATCGAGCAAACGATTATGGCTCCGGTCGGGGGAAGCATCATGATCAACCTAGAAACGCGCCTACCCTTGCGGGAGATAGGCATAAATCCGCCCGTTAACGGCTAGGGAGTTTCCGAGGCTCGTGCCGGCTGCCGTTATGCCTTTGGCATCGCGGCGGCGTCGTGCAGCAGGAGGAGTTGTCGCGGGCGGGCGTTACTGGTGAACGTGTCGTTTCGGCTGGCTGGCCCGCAAATAGCGTGTATGGTGGGCATTGCTTCCATGTTGCGGATTGACCGCCAGGTGGGGCGGGGTTGCCGGTAAAGCGGAGGCCTGCCACCGGACTCAAGGTCTCCTGGACCACTTGCGCATGCGCTAGCCGCGTGCGCTCGCACTGGAGGACGTGGACCCATGAAGACCACCTTCATCTCTCTGATGGCGCTTGGCGTCGCAGCGGCGATGGCAGGCCCTGCGGACCGCGCCTTGGCGGGCGAGCCGATGGTGCTCACCGACGCCCAGCTGGATAGGGTGACGGCGGGCGCTGTCATAATTAACCTCGTGGGCTTTCCGTTTGGTGACAAGACAATGGAGGGCCAATCGCAAGGTGTGCAACAGGTTTCGAACATGATTTGGGACCCGGATGAAGCGGGGATCGTAATCATCAATAGAGAGGGCGAGCGGACTGTGTTTGAGCTTCCTATGGGGGCACCTCCCGCCGCGTGGAACGAGTAGCAAGCTTGTCTGCCGCCGAGCGGCTCGAATGCCGGTGGCAGCGTGTCTTCGCTGGCTTGACCGCCATCGTCGTAGCGGCCGGCTTGGCGCTGCCGGCCGCCGCCGAGCGCGCGCCGGTGCGCTCGCTGTTGGAGATGCGCACCGACCGCGTCGTGCTGCAGCAGTGGGACCTGTCGTGCGCCGCCGCCGCGCTGGCCACCATCCTCAATTTCCAGCACGACCATCCGGTGAGCGAGCGCGAGATTGCGTTCGCCCTCATCCAGCGCCCGGAATACATCGCCGATCCCGAACTGGTGCGCCGGCGCCAGGGCTTTTCGCTGCTCGACCTCAAGCGCTATGTCGATGCCCGTGGTTATGTTGGAACGGGCTTCGGCCGGCTGCGGCTTGCCGACCTTGAAGCGCGCGCGCCCATCATGGTGCCGATCGACACCTACGGCTACAACCACTTCGTGGTGTTCCGCGGCCGCCATGGCAACCGCGTAATGCTGGCCGACCCGGCGTTCGGCAACCGCACCATGACGGTGGACCGCTTCATGGGCGCCTGGATCGACTTTCCGGGGCTCGGCCATGTCGGCTTCGTGGTCGAACGCCGCGACGGGCGCAGCCCACCCAATCGGCTTGCCCCGCGGCCGCGCGAGTTTATGATGCTGCGTTGAGCCGGGGGAATCGCCATGGGCCGCAAACTCGCCACCCACCTCATCGCCGCAACCGCGCTCGGCGCGCTGTTCGCCGGTGGCGCTCAAGCCGAGACGCCGCAAAGCTCCGAAATCGAGCGCCTGCGGGCCCAGATCGAACAGCGCGATGCGGTTATCGACCAGCTGTTGAAGCGCGTGGAGGCTTTGGAGCAACGCGTGCCCATGGTCGGCGCCGAGGAGGGTGCCGGACAGTCGGAAACTGCCGCCTTGACCCCCTCCGAGCCGCCGCCGCGATCTGACCATGCCGAGGCGCCGCCGCCGCCCCCGCCACCGGGACCGGGAGCGTTCGACGTCGATCCGGAGGCGGCCGAACGGGCGCTGGAGCGCACGCTGGTGGAGACCGGGGCTTTGCTGCTGCCGGCGGGCCAAGCCGAGATCGCACCGCGCTTTACCTACCGCCGCGACGATGGGTCTACGCCGGTGATCGTCGTGCGCGACGGTGAGCCGGTCCTGGGAACATTCAATCGCGGCCGCGACACTCTCGAAGGCCGCCTCGACTGGCGACTTGGGCTGCCGTTCGAATCACAGCTTGAGTTTGGGCTGCCCTACCGTCACGTGTTCGAGACCGATGCGGTGCGGATCAGCTTGCAGCCGCAAGATGCCGTTCGTCGGGACGGCGGGGGCGTGGGCGATATGCGCCTTGCCTTCGCCAAGACGCTGCTGCGCGAGGAAGGCTGGCGCCCGGATCTGGTGGGCCGGTTTGCCTGGCACGCCCCGACGGCCCAACGCCGGTCAGGCGGGGTCGCACTGGGCGGCGGCTTCCATGGCTTCGAGGGCGAGCTGGTGGCGGTCAAGCGGCTCGACCCGCTGGTGTTCGTGGCCAGCGGTTCGGCGACCACGTTCCTGCGCCGCGACCGCATCGAGCCCGGCAATCAATATGCCTTCTCGCTTGGCGCCTTCCTCGCGGCCAGCCCCGAGGCCTCGATCCGCATGGTGATCCAGCAGGTCTATGTCGATGAGACCAGGGTCGCCGGCCAGCGGCTGCTCGGCTCCGATCTCCTGGCCGCGTCGTTCACCGCCGGGGCTTCGGTGATCCTCGGGGCGCGCACGCTCATCGATGTCGCCGGCGACATCGGCATCACCGAGGATGCGCCTGACTACGCGGTGCGGCTCGGCCTGACGCATCGCTTCGACATGCCCTGGCGGTGACGCTCACTCGGTGACACTCACCCGGCGTCACTCCGCCGCCATCGGATGGGGCGCCTTCGCCGCACCGGCCCGATAGGCCGACATGAGCTCGGCCTGGCGCGCCGTGGCCTCGTGCAGATGGCACTCCTTGACGTGGCCGAAGCCGCGGATGTGTTCGGGCAGGCTTGCGATTTCCACGGCAAGGGCGTGATTGGCGGGGGTCAGCGAGGCGATGATCTCCTCGAGGGTGTTGCGGTATTCGACGATAAGCTGGCGCTCGCGCCGGCGCTCGGCGCTGCGGCCGAAGGGATCGAACGGCGTGCCGCGCAACGCCTTGAAGCGGGAGAGCAGCTTGAAGGCGCTCATCATCCAAGGCCCGAAGGCACGCTTTCTGAGATGCCCGGTGAGGGGATCGCGGCGCGCCAGCAGCGGCGGGGCCAAGTGAAAGGTGAGCCTGGCCTCGCCCTTGAACGCCTTGGCCAGCGCTTCGGCGAAGCGGCCGTCGGTGTAGAGCCGCGCCACCTCGTATTCGTCCTTGTAGGCCATGAGCTTGAACAAATAACGAGCAACCGCTTCAGTCAGGGCGGTGGAGCCCTTGACGTTGGCGCCTTCGATCGAGCGCACCTTGTCGACCAGGCGCTGATAGTCCTGCGCATAGGCTTTGGTCTGGTAGCCGGTGAGGAACTCGACCCGGCGGGCAATCATCTCGTCGAGGGTCTCCTCGACCGGCGCCGGTCGTGCCGCCCCGGCGCCCAGGATGGCCTCGACGGCGGCAAGGTCATGGGCGGCCCGGCGGCCCCACAGGAAGGCGTCGGTGTTCATCTTCACCGCCACGCCGTTGAGCTCGATGGCGCGGCAGATGGACTTCGCACTGAGCGGGATCAGGCCGCGCTGCCAGGCAAAGCCCGTGGTGAACAGGTTGGCGGCAATCGAATCGCCCAAAAGGGCGGTGGCAAGCCTCGTGGCATTGACGAAATGGGCGGAGTCAGGGCGGGTGCGGGCGGCAATCTTGAGGCGCATCTCCTCCGTCGGCAGCCGGAAATCGGCGTTGCGCGTGAACTCCGCCGGCATCGCCTCGTGGTCGTTCACCACCGCCCGGGTACGTTCGCGCGAAGCGGCCTCGAGGTTGTGCTCCGAGGCAGTGGTGACGATGTCACAGCCCAGGAGACAGTCGGCGCCGCCGGCCGCTACCCTGATGCTGGCGATATCTTCGGGGCGCGCGGCGATCTTGAGGTGGGTGGCCACCGCCCCGTTCTTCTGCGACAGCCCGGCCATGTCGATGATGCCGGCACCCTTGCCTTCGAGGTGGGCGGCCATGCCGAGGATCTGGCCGACGGTCACCACGCCGGTGCCGCCGATGCCGGTGATCAGCATGGCCCACGGCCGGTCGAGCG
>CAYWVA010000004.1:0-31192 GCA_964461545.1 uncultured Rhizobiaceae bacterium
CGCCGGCACCGCGGCAGGGCTGGCCGTCGGCCTCACCTGGGCCCTGGTGCAGGCGGCCCAGGCCGCGCGCCACAAGGCGCGCCAAAGGCCGGCCCTGGCACACTTCGCGATTGCCTGCGACACCGGCGGCAGTCTCATCCTGGTCATGCCGCCCATCGTCATCGGGGCCGGCTGGTTCGTGCTGCTGCGCCCGGTCGCCGACATCTTCGCGCTGGCTCCGATCCTCGTCATCGTCATCAATGCGCTGATGGCCATCCCGTACGCCAGCCGCATCCTCGGTCCTGCCGTGGCCGAAGCCGCTCAAAGCCATGACCGCCTGTGCGCCAGCCTGGGGATCGCCGGCTGGAACCGCTTCCGGCGCATCGACTGGCCGGCGCTCAAGCGGCCGCTCGGACTTGCCTTTGCCTTCGCCATGGCGCTGTCGCTCGGCGATCTCGGGATCATCGCCCTGTTCGGCTCCGAGCATGTGCTTACGCTGCCGCTGCTCTTGCTGCAGCGCATGGCGAGCTACCGCACCGCCGATGCCGCAGGCCTGGCAGGACTGCTGGCGCTTCTGTGCCTGGGGCTGATCTGGGCGGCCGACGCCGCGTTCGGCCGGGCGAGGCGCTGACCATGGCAGGCGCCTCCGTTGTGCTCGACGATGTCCGGTTCCGCTACGAGGACATGGACATGGCCTTCGACCTGGCTGTCCCGGCGGGCGAGCTCATGGCGCTCATCGGACCGTCGGGCGCCGGCAAGACCACGATCCTCAACCTGATCGCCGGCTTCGAGCCGGCGCTGGCTGGCGCCATCCGCATCGACGGGCGCGATGTCAGCGACCTGCCGGCGGCGATGCGGCCCGTCACCATGGTGTTCCAGGAACACAATCTGTTTGCCCACCTGGACGTGGCGACCAATGTCTCGCTCGGCATTTCACCGGCTCTGCGACTGAAGCCCGCCGACCGCCATCGCGTCGCTGGGGCGCTGGCACGGGTCGGCCTTGAAGGCTTCGAACAGCGGCTACCGGGGCAGCTTTCGGGCGGTGAGCGCCAGCGGGTGGCGCTCGCCCGCTGCCTGGTGCGCGACCGGCCGGTGCTGCTGCTCGACGAACCCTTTGCCGCTCTCGGACCGGCGCTCAGGCGCGAGATGCTTGACCTCATCGCCGACATTCACCGCGAGCGCGCCATGACGGTTCTGCTGGTCACCCACCAGCCCGACGATGCCCGCCGCATTGCCGCCCAGACGGCGTTCGTTCATGACGGAAAAATCCTCGCTTCGCGCCCGACAGCCGAGCTGCTCGGCGCCCCCGACATCCCGGAGCTGAAGGCGTATCTGGGACTCCCGGGCTTGTGATTTGCACTGGCGTGCCAGGACTGCCACATTTCCCCCCTGAGCCTACCGGAAGCCAGTGTCTATCAAACGGAGGCAGAACCATGATCGATTGGGAAATTCACGGCCTGAGTTTTGGCAACTGCAACTGCTCTTACGGCTGCCCGTGCCAGTTCAATGACTTGCCCACCCACGGCGATTGCCGTGCGGTTGTGTTTATCAGGATCGACCGGGGGCACTTCGGCGACGTTGCCCTTGACGGCTGCAAGTTCGGCTTCGCGGTGTCATGGCCGGGTCCGGTGCACCATGGCCGCGGCGTCATGCAGCCGTTCATCGACGAGGCCGCCGAGGAGGCCCAGCGCGAGGCCCTGTTCGCCATCATGACGGGCAAGGAGACCAAGGACGCCGCGACCCACTTCTGGGTCTATTCGGCGATGTGCGACACCATCCACGATCCTATTTACACGAACATCGACTACGACGTTGACATGAACGCCCGCACCGCCAGCTGCGAGGCTGCGGGGGTGGCAAGCGGACGCGGCGAGCCGATCCGAAATCCTGTGACCGGTGCTGAACATCGCGTCGGCATCGTGGTGCCGAACGGTTTCGAATATACCCAAAGCGAGGTCGGCCGCGGCTGGTCCCGCTCGGCCGGCACTGTGGCGATGGAGCTTGAGGACAGCTACGGCCAGTGGTGCGAGTTGCACATGAACAATGATGGCGTGATCCGCGAGCGCCAGGTGAAGGTTGCGTAAGCGCCCAGGCGGGAGTCGACGTCCCTCCCGCCCCCTTGTCCAGCTTGAGTGCTGGTGAGCAAGCGAGTATGAGGCCGGGGATGGGCAAGGGACGGCTGGGCAAGAGACTGGCGCATGGGGCTTGAAGTTCCGCTGACGGCGGCGTTCCTGGCCGGGCTGTTGAGCTTTCTGTCGCCCTGTGTGCTGCCGCTCGTGCCGCCTTATCTGTGTTTCATCACCGGGGCCTCCCTCGAGGAGCTGACCCGTCGCGACAAGGCCGAGGTCAGCTATCGGCTTGTGCTCATGCCGGCGCTGCTGTTCGTGCTCGGCTTTGCCACCGTGTTCGTGGCGTTCGGGGCCACGGCATCGGCGGCCGGCCAGCTGTTGCGCGACCACATGACCCTGCTGGCGCAGATCGCCGGGGTGGCGATCATCCTCATGGGGCTGCACTTTATCGGGGTCTTCCGGCTCGGCCTGCTCAACCGCGAGTTCCGCTACATGCAGGCCAAGCGGCCGGTGGGCCTGTTTGGCGCCTACGGCATTGGCCTCGCCTTCGCCTTCGGCTGGACGCCGTGCATCGGACCGGTGCTGGCCGTCATCCTGGCGATCGCGGCGACCGAGGACAGCGTGGCCAGCGGCGCCGTTCTGCTTGGCGTCTATTCCGCCGGGCTCGGCGTGCCGTTCCTGGCCGCGGCCCTCGGTGTTGAGCGCTTTCTCGGCTTCCTGCAGCGCTTCCGCCGCCACCTCGGCTCGGTCGAGCGCGCCACGGGGGCGCTGCTCGTGGTGACGGGCGTCCTGTTCCTCACCGGCACCATCCAGACCATGGGCTTCTGGCTGCTGGAAGCCTTCCCGGCCCTCGGACAGCTCGGCTAGGGCAGGCTGGCCCATGGCCGACACCATCTTTTATGAAATTGCCGCGCTGCTTCTCGCCGCCGCCGTCATAGGGCTCATCGGCGCCGGTTTGCGCCAGCCGGTGGTGGTGAGCTTCATCGCGGTGGGGATTGCTGCTGCGGCCCTGACGGAGAGCAGCCCGGAAACCGCAGCCCAGATCCACTTTCTTGCCGAGCTTGGGGTGACTTTGCTGCTGTTTCTCGTCGGGCTGAAACTCGACTGGCGGCTGGTGCAGGCGCTGGGCCCGGTCGCCCTGGCAACTGGCCTCGGCCAGGTCGGCTTCACCTCGGTCTTCGGCTTCCTGATCTGCCTAGGCCTCGGCCTCGATGTCGTGACCAGCATCTATGTCGCCGTGGCCCTGACCTTTTCTTCCACCATCATCATCGTCAAGCTGCTTACCGACAAGCGCGAGCTGGAGACCCTGCACGGCCGCATCGCCCTGGGGTTTCTGATCGTCCAGGACATCGTGGTGGTCATCGCCATGGCGATCTTGTCGACGCTTGGCATCGGGGCGCAAGCCGAGACGGGGCTTGCCGCCAATCTCGGTTTTCTCCTGGCAGGGCTCATTGCGGTGCTTGTCGTGCTCGCCGTGTTCGTGCGCTATGTGGCCGATCCGCTGATGGCCCGGTTTGCCAAGACGCCGGAACTGGTGGTGATCTTTGCCATCGGCTGGGCTGCGGCTGCCGCTGCGGCCGGCGATGTGATCGGGCTGGGCAAGGAGCTTGGCGGGCTGGCGGCGGGAATGTCGCTCGGCTCGACTCAGTTCCGCGAGATGATCTCGGCCCGGTTGTCGGCGCTGCGCGACTTCCTGCTGTTGTTCTTCTTTCTATCGATCGGAGCCACCTTCGACATCGGCGAGCTTGGCCAGGAGCTGTGGGGAGCGCTGGTGCTGTCGCTGTTCGTGCTCATCGGCAATCCGCTGATCGTTGTGGTGATCATGGCATGGATGGGCTACACCGCCCGCACCGGTTTTCTGGCTGGTCTGACCGTGGCCCAGATCTCCGAGTTCTCGCTGATCTTCATGGCCATGGGCCTGACGCTTGGCCATGTCGACAGTTCCGCCGTCGGGCTGGTTACTCTGGTTGGGCTGGTGACCATTGCCGTCTCGGTCTACATGATCACCTATTCGCACCGGCTCTACGAGTGGGCAAGGCCGCTGCTCAGGCCGTTCGAGTTCGGGGGGTGGCGCGAATCGCATGTCCACCACCCTGAGCCGTCCGAGCCGGTGGATGTCATCTTGTTCGGGCTTGGGCGCTTCGGTGGCCATTTGCTGAGACGGCTGACCGATGCCGGGTTTCAGGTGCTGGGCGTTGATCTCGATCCGGTCACGGTGCGCACCTGGGCTCGCCAGGGCTACAAGGTGCGTTTTGGCGATGTCACCGAATCGGAGTTCTGGAGCGAGCTGCCGCTCACCCAGGCGAGATGGATCGTGCTCGCCGTGCCATACGGGACCAGCCGCCTGACCGAAACCGATCCCCGCGGCGGGCTGCTCATGGCGCTGAAAAGCCACCAGTTCCAGGGGCGGGTGGCCATTACGGCGCGCGACGACCAGGAAGGCCGCATTCTCGCCGAAGGCGGCGTCGATCTGGTGCTCTATCCCTTCGACGATGCCGCAGCGACGGCGGCAGCCCAAATCGGAAATCTCGACGATGCTGCCGTTGGCATCGAACTTGCAGAGACCGACAGGCATTGACGGGCGGGTGGGCTCGGGCAACAAAGGGCCGACAGAACACGGGGTAAGTTCGACCATGACGTTTACCGTCTTCATCCACACCAACGCCAAGCAGCTGGTGGGCGCCCATGTGGCGGCCCATTCCTTGAAGCGCAATTCCAAGCGCCCCGACGCCTTCGAGGTGCGAATCTTGCGCCGCGAGGACTATCCGTTCTTCGAGGCCTATGAGGGCCGCCCCTTCCTGCGGGCGAGATCGCGGCGCAAATGGAGCAATGACGACCTGCAGTCGTTCACGCCGCTGCGCTTTGCGCCGCCGGAACTCATGGGCTATGCCGGCCGCGCCGTGGTGATCGACCCCGACGTCTTCGCAGCCGGCGACATCATGGAGCTGTTCGAGCTCGACATGCAGGGCAAGGCGATCTTCGCCAGACCGCGCCATGGCCACAACAACCGATCCGACTATGTGGCCACCAGCGTCATGCTGCTCGAATGCGCGCGGCTCAGGCACTGGAACCTGGAGCGCAATTTCGACGAGCTGTTCCGCTTCGTGCGCGACTACGACGACTGGATCACCCTGGCGCTCGAGCCGCGCGAAACGATCGGCTTCCTGGCGCCGGAGTGGAACGACTTCGACCGACTTACCCCGGCCACCAAGCTCGTGCACAACACCAAACGCCGGACCCAGCCGTGGAAGACCGGACTGCCGGTCGACTACACCAACCGCATTCCGATTCCCTTCGTTGGACGGCTTCTGGGCACCGACGGGGTGCGCCTGCCGCTGCGCTACAAGCCCCATCCCGACCCGCTGCAGGAGCAGTTCTTCTTCCGGCTGTTACGCGAATGCCTGCAGCAGGGACTGATATCGGAAGCCTTCCTGCGCACCGAGATGGCGCGCAACCATGTGCGCCATGATGCCTTTGAGGTGCTGGGCCGGCTGCCCGTCGAGGACGTAAAGCCCGCCGTAGCGTCGGCAGGCACCCGCAGCGTCTCGGCGGCCTGAAACCGTCACTCCATCGAACTCGCGCTGGGGCGGCGGACTCACTTGATCAGGGTGACCGGGGCCTCGGCGAGATGCACGACCTGGGTGGCGACCGAACCGAGGACGAGGCTGCCAATCCGGCCGAGTCCGCGCGTGCCCATGACGATCTCGTCGCACGACAGCTCGTCAGCATAGGCGGCAATCGCCGTCCCGGCGCTGCCGACGCGCATCGCGGCATGAACCGGCAGGCCTTCCCGCTCCAGCAGCTGGCGCGCCGCTGCCAGGGCATTTTCGCTCTCCTCGTGGTGGAACCGGGCGATAACCTCGCTGCCCACGAAGGCGCCGACCGAGCCTGAGATAGGAGGCTGGACGTTCAGCAGGTGGACGTCGGCCTCGCCGATCAGCTTGGCAAGATGGACGGCGTGTCGAAGCGCGCGCAGGGCTGCGTCGGAGCCGTCGACCGGCACCAGGATGCGATACATGCTTGATCCTTTGCTGGCCCGCGGGGCCTATTTCAGCGCCGCACGCCGATGCGTGTCACTAGCACGAGTCTTGGGGGCCCTGCGCAGGAATTCGAGCACCGGCGGGGCCACGCGATCGGCGGCAAAGGAGCCGACTGATCGGCCTTTCCCGCAAGAACGCCAACGCCCGAACAACCCCACCCGGCCCTGCGGGCCGGCCTCCCCCTTTTTTGGGGGAGGCTTGCGGGAGGTGCGGGCGGAGCGGTGTCAGCTGCTGTAGTACATGTCGAACTCGACCGGATGGGGGGTGTGCTCGAAGCGGATGATCTCCTCCATCTTGAGCTCGATGTAGGCGTCGATCTGGTCGTCGGTGAACACCCCGCCCTTCTTGAGAAACTCCCGGTCGTGATCCAGCGTCTCGACCGCCTCGCGCAGCGAGGCGCACACCGTCGGGATGTCCTTGAGCTCGGCGGGCGGCAGATCGTAGAGGTTCTTGTCCATGGGATCGCCGGGATGGGTCTTGGTGAGGATGCCGTCGAGTCCCGCCATCATCAGAGCAGAAAAGCCGAGATAGGGGTTGGCCGTCGAATCGGGGAAGCGCACCTCGACGCGCTTGGCCTTGGGACTGGTGGTGTAGGGGATGCGGCACGATGCCGAGCGGTTGCGCGACGAATAGGCGAGCAGCACCGGGGCCTCGAAGCCCGGCACCAGGCGCTTGTAGGAGTTCGTCGACGGGTTGGTGAAGGCATTGCACGCCTTGGCATGCTTGATGACGCCACCGATGAAATAGAGGCACATTTCCGACAGATCGGCGTACTGGTTGCCGGCGAACAGCGGCTTGCCGTCCTTCCAGATGGAAAAGTGACAGTGCATCCCTGAGCCGTTGTCGCCATAGACAGGCTTGGGCATGAAGGTCGCCGACTTGCCATAGGCGTTGGCCACGTTGTGGATGGCGTATTTATAGATCTGCAAGTGGTCGGCCATGCGGGTGAGCGGCTGGAACCTTATGCCGAGCTCGTGCTGGGCGGCGCCGACTTCGTGGTGGTGCTTCTCGATCGTGACCCCCATTTCGGCCATCACCGAAAGCATCTCGGAGCGGATGTCCTGGGAGGCGTCCTGGGGATTGACCGGAAAGTAGCCGCCCTTGGTGCGCACCCGATGGCCGAGATTGCCCATCTCGTATTCGGTGGCGGTGTTGGTCGGCAGCTCCATGGCGTCGAGGGCAAAGCCGGTGTTGTAGGGGCTGGATGAAAATCGCACATCGTCGAAGATGAAAAACTCCGCTTCCGGCCCCACGAACACGGTGTCGCCGATCTTGGTCTGCTTGAGATAGGCCTCCGCCTTCTTGGCCGTCATGCGCGGGTCGCGATCGTAGGCCTCGCCGGTGCCCGGATCGAGCACGTCGCAAAACAGTACCGCCGTGGCCTGTGCATAGAACGGGTCGGTATGGAACGACGTCGGGTCCGGCATCAGCGTCATGTCGGACTCGTGGATCACCTTCCAGCCGGCGATGGAGGAGCCGTCGAACATCAGGCCCTCGGCAAAGCTGTCGTCGTCGATCATGGCGGCGTCCATGGTGACGTGCTGCAGCTTGCCGCGCGGATCGGTGAAGCGCAGATCGACGAATTTCACGTCCTTTTCTTTCAGCGTCTTGAGCACGGTTTCAGGGGTCATTTCAGCAGACATGTCGGTTCCTCATTCAGGGGGTATTGGGAAAGCTGTCAGGCGGCCCACGCGGTTCATCCGCGCCCGGCCGAGATCAAAGGGCATCGGCACCGGTCTCGCCGGTGCGGATGCGAACCGCCTCTTCGATATTGGAGATAAAGATCTTGCCGTCGCCGATGCGCCCGGTTCGGGCGGCCGCCTGGATGGCCTCGACGGCCTTGTCCACCAGTTCGTCGGCGAGAATCACCTCGACTTTGACCTTGGGCAGAAAGTCGACGACGTATTCGGCGCCGCGGTAGAGCTCGGTATGGCCCTTCTGGCGCCCGAAACCCTTGGCCTCGGTCACCGTGATGCCCTGCAGCCCCACCTCCTGCAGCGCCTCCTTCACCTCGTCGAGCTTGAACGGCTTGATGATCGCCTCGATTTTCTTCACTGGCATTCCTCTTGATCGCTTTCGGCGCGCCCGGCGTACGTGGATGCTTCGCAAGCCTCGTGCCAATCGCGCCGCGCACGGCAATGATCATTCACATCAAGATGTTAGGCGCAATGTATGGCTCCAGCCATGCACAGCGACTGCCTGGAATTCAGGCGAATTGCCTAATTATCGGGCAGCGGATTCGCAACCGAAACCTCCTCCTCGCCAGCGTGACAGGCATCAGAAAAATGGCCTGACTGCGACCTCAGCGAATGCCAGAGTGGCGATGGTGACCGCCACGCCCCATTCCACGCGGCCGAGCAAATAGTAGGCGCCAAGCCCGGCGGCAAGTGCGGCGGCCCGGCTGGGCGTCGTCGTCTCAGCCAGCACTCCGGCGGGGGCGAAGCTGATGCGCATGACAAGGGCTGCCACCAGCGCGGTGGCGACGGCGCGCACCCACAGCAGAACATCGCCTTCGGGATCGATGCGCTTGACCGCCACCACACCGAGGAAGCGCCAAACATAAGTCACCGCAAAGCCCGCCCCCAGCAGGGCGCCAAACAGGGTGAGGGCGGGGATCACAAGAGGCCCCTGCGTCGCGGCCGGGCGAGCACGAAGGCCGCGGTGCCGCCCACCAGTCCGGCCAGCAGCAGGTCGAAATCGGGCACGAGCGCGGTGGCAAGCGGGCCGATGACGGCGCCCAAAACGATGGCCAGGTAATCGAAGCGCCAGCGGGCGCTGGCCACCAGCGAGAGAAAGAAGAACGCCGGCGTGAAGAACACGAGCGCCGCAGCGAGCGCCGGCGGCAGCCAGTCGGCCAGCACAAAGCCCAAGGCGGTGAACAAAAACATGCCCGCCATCAGCGCCATGCCGAGCCCCAGCAGCCACGGCAGGCGCCGGGGCGCATGGATCGCCTCGATCTGGCGGTTGGCCATGATCCACATTGTCACGGCGGTGAAATGAGCTACCAGGAACTCCGGCCAGCGCGGCGCTCCCGCAATGCGGGCGCGCGACAGCACCAGCACCACCATGGGAAGCAGCCGCACTGCGGTGAGCGAGACGGCCAGCGCGATCACCAGGACATCGGCGCCCTTGGCCCACATGTCCATGAACACCACCTGGCCGGGCAGCGCCCAGATCAACAGGTTTGACGCCAGCCCCGCCCGAAGGTCGATGCCGAGACTGGCGAGGAAGGCCCCATAGCCGACGAATGAGCCCGCCATGACCAGCGCCGGCAGGCACACGGCGCTGCTCACGCCCAGCCGAAAGCCAGCCCAGTCATACTGAGGTTGTGCCTGGCGCGGCTGTGCGTCCAATGAAGAGCCCCTGCCTAAAAACCCCGCTCAAGCGTGAGCACGCCTGAGCTTAACCTCTGCAAGTTGGCGGCAGCGGAACGGACCGCCAGGCCAAAAGCGATGAATGAGTCAGGTGCGCCGTTGCGAGGTCTGGTGGTGGAGCGGGCTTGCGGCTGCGGGCATGGTCGTTTCCAGCGTCCTCACGTCGCCGGCTCGGACCTGCGGCCCGTCGGTCTGCGCGACACGCGCGGCACGATCGTCCCGCCGCCGCCCGAGCCCGACGGCGGACCAGGTGGGGCCTTGCGCGGCCTGGGAGGCTTCGGCGGCTGGGGGATCGCCTTTTCCTCTTCGCGGCTGAGATAAGTGAAGCCGAGCTTGTCCTTGCCGTCCTCGCGCTCCAGCACCACGCGCACCGTGCCGCCATTGGACAACCGGCCGAACAGCACTTCGTCGGCGAGCGGGCGCTTGACGTGCTCCTGGATGATGCGGGCCAGCGGCCGGGCCCCCATCTGGCTGTCATAGCCGGTGCGCGCCAGCCAGTCGCGCGCCTCCTCAGACAGCTCGATGTTGACCTGGCGTTCGGCCAACTGGGCCTCCAGCTGCAGCACGAACTTCTCCACCACCAGATGCACGATCTCCGGCGACAGGTGGCTGAAGCCGATGACCGCGTCGAGCCGGTTGCGGAACTCCGGCGTGAACATGCGGGTGATCGCCTCCATGTCGTCGCCTTCGCGAACCGAACTGCCGAAGCCGAACGCCGCCCTGGCCAGGTCTGCCGCGCCGGCATTGGTGGTCATGATCAAGATCACGTTGCGGAAGTCGACCGTCTTGCCGTTATGGTCGGTGAGCTTACCGTGGTCCATCACCTGGAGCAGAATATTGAACAGGTCCGGGTGGGCCTTCTCGATCTCGTCGAGCAGAAGCACGGTATGGGGATGCTGGTCGATGCCGTCGGTCAAAAGTCCGCCCTGGTCGAAGCCGACATAGCCAGGCGGGGCTCCGATCAGCCGCGACACCGAGTGCCGCTCCATGTATTCCGACATGTCGAAGCGCAAGATGTTGACCCCGAGCACACTGGCAAGCTGACGCGCCACCTCGGTTTTGCCGACACCGGTGGGTCCTGAGAACAGGTAGCTGCCGATGGGCTTTTCCGGCTCGCGCAAGCCGGCACGGGCGAGCTTGATGGACGCAGAAAGCGCGTCGATCGCCTGGTCCTGCCCGAACACCACGCGCTTGAGATCGGCCGCCAGGTCGCGCAGCACCGCGGTGTCATTCTTGGAGACCGATCGCGGCGGGATGCGCGCCATGGTCGCCACCGTCTCCTCGATCTGACGCACGCCGATCATCGCCTTGCGCCGCGACTCCGGCAGCAGCATCTGCGAGGCGCCCGATTCGTCGATGACGTCGATCGCCTTGTCGGGCAGCTTGCGGTCGCTCATGTAGCGCGCCGACAGCTCGACCGCCGACCTGATGGCCTCGTTGGTGTAGCGGACCTTGTGGAACTCCTCGTAGTAGGGCTTGAGCCCCCTGAGGATCTTGACCGCGTCGGCCACCGTCGGCTCATTGACGTCGATCTTCTGGAAGCGTCTGACCAGAGCGCGATCCTTCTCGAAATGCTGACGGTACTCCTTGTAGGTGGTCGACCCGATGCAGCGCAGGGTGCCGCTTGCCAGGGCCGGCTTGAGCAGGTTCGAGGCGTCCATCGCCCCGCCGCTGGTGGCGCCAGCGCCGATCACGGTGTGGATCTCGTCGATGAACATGATGGCGCCGGGAAAGTTCTCGACCTCCTTGATCACCGCCTTGATGCGTTCTTCAAAATCGCCACGGTAGCGGGTGCCGGCAAGCAGCGTGCCCATGTCGAGCTGGAAGATGGTGCAGTCGCGCAATACCGCCGGCACCTCGCCGAGCACGATCTTGCGCGCCAGGCCTTCGGCGATCGCCGTCTTGCCGACCCCTGGATCGCCGACATAAAGCGGATTGTTCTTTTGGCGCCGGCACAGGATCTGGATGGTGCGGTTGACCTCGGACTCACGCCCGATCAGCGGATCGATGCGGCCCTTCTCGGCCTTGTCGTTGAGGTTGACGCAGTAGGCGGCCAGCGCCTCCCCGACGCCGCGATTGGGGCCGCCGGGCTCTTCATGCTCCTCGCTGTCCTGCTCAACGCCGCGCACCGGGCGCGCCTGGGTCATGCCGGGGCGCTTGGCGATGCCGTGGGAGATGTAGTTGACGGCATCATAGCGGGTCATGTCCTGCTCCTGCAGGAAGTAGGCGGCATGACTCTCGCGTTCGGCGAAGATGGCGACCAGCACGTTGGCGCCGGTGACCTCCTCGCGACCGGATGACTGCACGTGGATGACGGCGCGCTGGATGACGCGCTGGAAACCGGCCGTCGGCTTGGCATCGCGGCGCCCGTCGGCCACCAGGTTGGCGAGCTCGGTGTCGACGTAGTTCTCCAGGTTGCGGCGCAGCAGATTGAGGTCGACGCTGCACGCCCGCAGCACCGCCGCGGCGTCGAGGTCGTCGATGAGCGCCAGCAACAGATGCTCCAGCGTGGCGTATTCATGGCCGCGTTCGTTGGCCAGGGCGAGTGCCCGGTGGAGGGCTTGTTCTAGACTTCTTGAGAATGTCGGCACGGGGTCACTCACTCCTTCTCCATCGTGCACTGCAGCGGGTGCTGGTGCTGTCGGGCCAGATCGAGCACCTGGGTCACCTTCGTCTCGGCCACCTCATAGGTATACACTCCGCAAATGCCGACACCCTTCTGATGCACGTGGAGCATGATCCGCGTCGCCTCCTCGCGGCCCTTGTTGAAAAACCGCTCCAGCACGTGCACCACAAACTCCATCGGGGTGTAGTCGTCATTCAGCAGCAGCACCTTATACAAGCTTGGTTTCTTTGTCTTCGTCGCAGTCCGGGTGATGATGCCGGTGACGGGCTCGCCTCGGGGTGGATTGCGGCTCGCCATTGTCACCGCCCTTTGTGCCATCCCTGCCATCGTCATCGATCTATCCCGCTGTCCTGCCAAAAATCAGAACCACTTTGATCCCTGACTCGTTCCCTTGCCCCGCTAATATAGAAACTTCCGGGCGCGGTGGGGAGATGCGAATGCGACGCGGGTTCCACATTGTGCAATCGCCCCCCGTAAACGAAAACGCCCGGTGCGCAGGGCAGCGCACCGGACGTCTTCGACGAAGGGTGGATTGGGTAAGCGGCGTCGACCGGTCAGGCCTGCTTGGCTGCCGCCTTGGCGGCATTGGCGACGCTGGTGGCGGTGTGGGCCAGCTGCGCCTCGAAGGGCTTGTAGGCCTCGCGCGCCGTGGTCAGATAGATCTCGCCGATCTTGTTGATCTGGCCGACATAGGACTCATAGCTGTCCTTGGCGAAGCCCTGCTGGGCCTCCACGGCCTTGTCAAGCGACTTCGCGCCGACTACCTTCTCGAACACCTGGGCGCTCTTCTCGAAGGACTTGCGCGAGAAATCAGCCGACTCGATGGCCATCGCCTGCATGCCCTTGGTCCAGGCCGTTGCACTGGCGATCAACGCCTCGAAGCCGTCTTTGTTGAAGGACTGGAATTCGTCAAACTTAATCATGATGGTCTCCTCATCGTCATCGTTGGGAAGCATCGTGCTTCGACACTTAATATATGCACTGCACAATGGATCGTCAAGGAATTTGTGCGGTGCAGCATAATTCCTGGGCGGGCCGTCGAATTGATGCCAAGATTTACCGGTTCATAGGCACCAGAGTGCCATGATGACTCGGGGCCGGGACGGCAGGTGACGGCTGCCGAGGATCGGCATTGGGCAAGGGGTGGGCCGCAAATGTTTGCGGCCAAGCGCCCGATAGAGGGGAATGACGATGGAGTTTTGGCCTTCGCGGCGAGGCTCGCGTGCGGGTCTTGGATCAGCGGTTCACGCCGCCTTGAGCGTGGTGGCGGCAGTGCTGCTGGTGGTCCAGTTGACCGCGCCAGCGCAAGCCAATCCGCGCTTTGCCGCCGTCGTCGTCGATGCCAAGAGCGGCAAGGTGGTGTTTGCGCGCAACGCCGATGCCACCCGCTATCCTGCTTCGCTCAGCAAGATCATGACCCTCTATCTCCTGTTCGAAGACATCAAGGCGGGGCGCGTGACCCGCGACACCCGGCTCCCGGTGTCGGCCCATGCCGCCGGCCGCCCGCCGTCCAAGATCGGCCTCAGGCCCGGACAGTCCATCCGCGCCGAGGACGCCGCCAAGGTGCTGATCACCAAGTCGGCCAACGACGTGGCCGCGGTGGTCGCAGAAGCTCTGTCGGGCAGCGAATCGGCCTTCGCCCAGCGCATGACCCGCAAGGCGCGCGAACTCGGCATGACCCGCACCACTTTCCGCAACGCCTCGGGTCTGCCGCACCCCGAGCAGGTCACCACGGCGCGCGACATGGCGACGCTCGGCCTGGCCATTCAGCGCGACTTTCCTGACATGTACCGGTTCTTCAGCCTGCGCTCGTTCACCTACAGCGGGCAGACCTACCGTAACCACAACGGCCTGCTCGGCAGTGTCAATGGGATGGACGGTATCAAGACCGGCTACATCCACGCTTCGGGCTTCAATCTCACCGCCGCGGTGGAGCGCGACCGCAAGCGCATCGTGGCGGTGGTCATGGGCGGCAGGACGGCTGCGAGCCGCAACCAATACATGGCGGCGCTGATCGAGGATATGTTCAAGTCGACGTCGCTCACCACCTCGGGCGCAGTCGCGGCCTACGCCGGTGAGCCACCCGGCCTGGATAAGGCCAAGCTCAAGGTTGCGCGCCTGGCGCCGCCGGTGCCGCGCTTGAAGCCCGAGTTCGACGACGCGAGCCGTGAGGAGCATGCCGCGGCGCTGGCGCTGGCAGGCGAGGGATCCGATGAAGACGCCGAGGCGGCGGGCGAGGCCGACCCGGTGGATACGGCGGCCGATGCCTCGCTGGCCATGGCCATCGCCAAGCTGAGCGGTGATGCCCGCCCGGCGACGGCAAGCCAATCCGATGAGACCGTTACGTCGGCGGCACCGTCGGCTCCGGCCAGTCAGAACACCGTGCCGGTGAAGTCCGGCTGGACCATCCAGGTCGGCGCCTTTCCTTCCGAGGAAGGGGCCCGCAGCCGGCTCGAGCAAGCCAAGGCCAGCGGCATCGCGCTTCTGTCGGACAAGCCGGGATTCACCATGCAGATCAAAAGCACCAGGGGCACGCTTTACCGGGCGCGCTTTTCCGGCTTTAGCCAGCAGAATGCCCGGGAGGCTTGCAAGGCCCTCACCGAGAAGGGCGTCGACTGCTTGCCGCTCAGTCCGTGAGTCCAATCGCGCGAGCCGCTGCGGACCGAAGGATCAGGCGGCCGCGGCGATTTCCTTGGCCGCCGACTCGGTCGGACGCACCAGCGGAAACGTCAGCTCGAGCGTTGTGCCGCCATCGATGTGGAAGTCGTAGGTGGCGTTGAGCTGTTGGGAGAAGGCCTTCAGGAGTCTCAACCCCAGTCCGCCATCCTGGTGCTCGGGGTCAAACCCGATGCCGTTGTCGGAAATGCGCAACCGCGCCTGGGCGTCGTCGTCCGGCTTCAGCTCGACGGTGAGTGTGGCCTCGCGGCCGTCCGGAAAGGCGTGCTTGAAGGCGTTGGAGGTGATCTCGCTGACCACCAGGCCAAGCGGCAGCGCCAGCTCGATGTCAGCACCAATCCGGGCCAGGTCATAGGTAATGTCAGTCTGGCGGCCATAGGTTTCGGCGAGACTGTCTACCAGCTTGCGGATGTAGTCGCCAAGATCGATGCGGCCGATCCGATCGGACAGATAGAGCTGCTCGTGGACCGCCGACATGGCGGCGATGCGCCTTGCCATCTCGGTCTTTGCCTCGGGCGGTCCGGGCTGGAGGCGGATCAGGGAGGCGACGATCTGAAGGTTGTTCTTGACCCTGTGGTGGACCTCACGCAGCAGCATCTCGTTTTGCTGCAAGGCCCGGGTCAGCTCGGTTCGGGTGTGCTCATCGCGGCGCAGCAGCGAAACGATCCACGCTGATATCACGATGAGCGCCACGATCAGCGGCAATCCGAGCAGGGCCAGTGTCAGGAGCCGCCACCCCAGGCGATCCAGGGCCGCCTCCATCGAGATGCCGGTCACCGCGATCAGCGGCAAGGCGGGCACGCGGTAGTAGCCGGTGATTCGGTAGACATCATCGACTGGAGACACGCCATGGAAGGTGCCGCTCGTCGCGTTCGCCAGATGCGAGAACAGAGCGTACTCGCTCAGATCCACTGCCGCGACCGGGACCGGATAGCGGGCAACCAGCCAGCCGTCGTCGCGGATGAGAGAAACAACCGAGCCGGGCCCGAGATTGAGGGTGACCCAGAAGTGTGCCAGCAGGTCAATCGGCACAACGACCACGGCGGCGCCCATGAAGACCCCGTTTAGATCCACCCGGCGGCTGATGGTAAACACCTTGCGCTGCGTCACCCGATCATCGACCACCGCGCTGATGTGCCACTCGTGGCCGGCTCTATGGGCTTCGAAATCCTCCCGCTCCGAGATGCTGAGCTGCGTTCGGTCGGGATCGGTGGACAGGATCGAATTCCCCTGAGCGTTGTAAACCGCAAGCGAAGTGGCGCGCGGAAGCGCGGCGATCGCGTCGGCGAGATTGCCGATGCCTCCGGCTTCGAAGGCGTCCGGATGCTCCTTGAGCAGGTCTTCGACGCGGCGCAGCGCCTGGGAGCTCGCTTCATAGAGCCAGCGCACATGCTCGGAGGCGGTCTGGGCGGCGTTGCTTGCCCGAATCTCTGCCCGAGCGATTGCCGAGTCGTATTCCCGCCACACCAAGACGCCCGACAAGATGGCGATCAGAATCAACAGCAGCGCCACTTGCCCGATGACCACCGCCTGGGTGCTGATGCGCCAAGGAGGCCGGGCGGCGGCGGCGCTTGGGCTCTCTGATTCGGACATCGGCAGAGTTCTGTTCATCGGCGCCGACCGCGGCTTTGATTGGCGGGCCATGTGGTGGACCTCTTAGCAGCAAAAAGCCGCTGCCGGAAGCGATCAGGCTAGCGTGCGCGGCATGGCTCGGACAGACTCAGGCAAACATCAGAGCGCTATTGTCAAGCCGAGCGCGAAGCCCTATAGGGCGGCGCATAACACACGCAAAGGGCAAGGATTGGGCGCATGGAGGCTTGCCTCCCACATAGCGTCAGTCCGTCCGGTGCCGGCGATGCCGGTGATGAGGCCCCTGCGGCGGTTCAACCGGAAAAGGAGTTACGGCATGGCATTGCCTGATTTCACCATGCGCCAGCTGCTCGAGGCGGGCGTCCATTTCGGCCACCAGACGCATCGCTGGAACCCGAAGATGACCAGCTTCATCTACGGCGTGCGCAACGGCATTCACATCATCGACCTGGCCCAGACGGTGCCGCTGCTGCACCAGTCGTTGGTTGCGGTCCGCGATACCATTGCGGCGGGGGGCCGCATGCTCCTGGTCGGCACCAAGCGGCAGGCGTCTGAGCCCGTGGCGGAGGCCGCCAAGCGCTGCGCCCAGTACTATATCAACTCGCGCTGGCTCGGCGGCACGATGACCAACTGGAAGACCATCTCGAACTCGATCAAGCGGCTGCGCCAACTGGAGGGTCTGCTGTCGGCCGAAGCCCAGGGGTTTACCAAGCGCGAGCTGTTGTCGCTCACCCGCGAGCGCGACAAGCTCGAACTGGCGCTGGGCGGCATCAAGGAAATGGGCGGGCTCCCCGACCTGTTGTTCGTCATCGACACCAACAAGGAGGCGATCGCCATCAAGGAAGCCAACCGCCTGGGCATCCCGGTGGCTGCCGTGCTCGATACCAATAGCGATCCAACCGGCATCACCTATCCGATCCCGGGCAATGACGATGCCGGCCGGGCGATCAGCCTTTATTGCGACCTCGCGGCACGCGCCGCCATCGAGGGCATCTCGCTCAGCCAGCAGTCGCTTGGCCGCGACATCGGCGCAGCGGAAGAGCCGCAAGGAGCCGAAGTGTTGCCCGACGTCTCCGGCGAGGAACGCCATGCCGAGACCGAGGCGGCCCAAAGCGCGGGCTGAGAGCCGGCAATTGGTGCCGTAGAGATGTCGGCCGTGCCGGCCGGCCAGGATCATTCGAAGGTGTGAGGACGACCATGGCTGAAATCACCGCTCAAGGCGTGAAGGCGCTGCGCGAAAAGACCGGCGCAGGCATGATGGACTGCAAGAATGCCCTGGAGGCCACCGGGGGCGACATGGAGGCGGCCGTCGACTGGCTGCGGGCCAAGGGCCTGGCCAAGGCCGCCAAGAAGGCGTCTCGCGTCGCCGCCGAAGGCCTGATCGGGATCGCCATGGCCGATACCGCAGGCGCGCTGGTGGAGGTCAATTCGGAGACGGATTTCGTGGCCAGGAACGAGCTGTTCCAGACCATGGTGAACGACATCGCTGGCGCCGCTCTTGGCGCTGACGGCGACGTGGAGCGGCTCAAGGCCATGAGCTACCCGGGGACCGACAAGTCGGTCGCCGATTATGTCGCCGACATGATCGGCAAGGTGGGCGAGAACATGGTGGTCCGCCGCACCGCATACCTGGCGGTCGCAGAGGGTGTGGTGGCGAGCTATGTCCACAACCAGGTCGCCGCCGGCATCGGCCGGATCGGCGTTCTGGTCGGCCTCAAATCGGCTGGCAAGGCCTCGGTGCTGTCGGACTTCGGCCGGCAGCTCGCCATGCATGTCGCGGCTGCCAATCCGATCGCTCTCGACCTGTCCGGCGTGGCGCACGACGTGATAGAGCGTGAAAAGGCCATTCTGGCGGAGAAGAACCAGGGTAAACCGCCCCACGTGATCGACAAGATCCTGGAGAGCGGCCTCAAGACCTTTGCCAAGGAGCACTGCCTGCTCGACCAGACCTTCGTCATCGACGGCACCCAGACCGTGGCCCAGGCCGTGCAACAGGCGGCAAGCGAAGCGGGAGCGCCGGTCGCCGTTGCCGGCTTTGTCCGCTTCAAGATCGGCGAGGGCGTGGAGAAGGCGGAGGACGATTTCGCCGCCGAAGTGGCAAGAGCGGCCGCAGGCGGCTGAGCGGCCGAGATCGGGGCGGGGGAGCGCCGGCCAGGCATGTCCAATCCGCTGCTTTACAAGCGCATCCTGCTCAAGCTGTCGGGCGAGATCCTGATGGGCGAGAAGGGCTTCGGCATCGACATGACGATGGTCGATCGCCTTGCGGCTGAGATCGCCGAAGTGGTCCGCCGCGGTTGTCAGGTCGGCCTGGTGATCGGCGGCGGCAACATCTTTCGCGGACTGACCGGCGCCGCGCAAGGGCTCAACCGCGCCGATGCCGATCACATGGGAATGCTGGCCACTGTCATCAATGCGATCGCCTTCCAGGGCGGCTTGCGGGCGCAAGGGCTAGATGCCCGCGTGCTTTCGGCGATCCCAATGCCGACTGTGTGCGAGGCGTTTGTGCGCGACCGGGCGATCAAGCATTTGGCGCAAGGCCGCCTGGTCCTGTTCGCTGGCGGAACCGGGAGCCCGTTTTTCACCACCGATACCGCTGCAGCCTTGCGCGCTGCCGAAACCGGCTGCGAGGTCCTGCTCAAGGGCACCAGCGTCGACGGCATCTATTCCGCCGATCCCAAGCACACCCCAGATGCCGAGCGCTATGATCTACTGACCTACGGCGAATTCCTGTCGCGCGATCTGAAAGTCATGGATGCCGCCGCCATAGCCCTTGCGCGTGACAATGCGATTCCGGTAATCGTGTTCTCGATTCGGACGGAAGGGGCCTTGCTTGCAGTTCTCGAAGGTCGAGGCCAGGCGACACTGGTCAGCGGATAAACCTGAGCAGGAGGTAAGCAGCGATGAGCCAGCCGACGTCTCTCGACTTGAAGGACCTGGAGCGCCGCATGCAAGGTGCGGTGGAGGTTCTGAAGGGCGAGTTTGGAGGCTTGCGTACCGGACGTGCCTCGGCGAGTTTGCTCGAGCCCATCACGGTTGACGCCTACGGTTCCCAAATGCCACTCAACCAGGTGGCGAACATTTCCGTACCGGAGCCGCGCATGCTGTCGGTCCAGGTCTGGGACCGCGCCGTCGTCACGGCGGTGGACAAGGCGATCCGCCATTCCCAGCTCGGCCTCAATCCCATCGTCGAGGGGCAAGTTCTCCGAATCCCCATTCCGGAGCTCACCGAGGAACGCCGCAAGGAGCTGACCAAGGTCGCCCACCAATACGCCGAAAAGGCCCGCGTGGCGGTGCGCAACGTCAGGCGCGACGGCATGGACACGCTGAAGCGGCTAGAGAAAGACGGCCACATCAGCGAGGACGCACATCGCGACGAGCAGGAGCGGGTACAGAAGATGACGGACTCCTTTATCAAGCAGATCGACGAAACGCTTTCTCAAAAGGATGCGGATATCATGCAGGTCTGACGACTGCCCCGCCGGTCGGCCTGGCGGTGGCGGATCGGCTGCCATCCTGAGACGAGACAATGCGGGAGATCGCTGCTAGTTCGATGAATTTGGTATCAAACTCCTTCGATCGCCACCCACGCCACGTTGCCATCATCATGGACGGCAATGGGCGTTGGGCCCGTGAACGCTCGCTGCCCCGCTCAGCCGGTCACCGGCAAGGCGTCGAGGCGGTGCGGCGGGCGGTTCGGGCGAGTCTTGAACTCGGCATCGAGTACCTCACCATTTACAGCTTCAGTGCGGAAAACTGGTCGCGACCTGCCGAAGAGGTGAGCGATTTGCTCAGCCTGCTCAGGCGCTTCATCCAGCAGGACGTGGCCGAACTGCACGGCGCCGGAATCAAGGTGCAGGTCATCGGCGAACGTGCGAATCTGGCGCCCGACATCTCGGCGCTGATCGAGAAGACGGAGCGGCTCACCCGCGAAAATTCCAAACTCACCCTTGTCGTGGCCTTCAACTATGGCAGCCGGCAGGAGATCGCCCGGGCGGCGCGGTGCCTTTGCGAGGAGGTGGTCGCCGGCCGCATGGCGCCGGGCGATATTACGCCGGAGGCCATCGCCAGGGCGCTCTACGTCAGCGATATTCCCGATCCCGACCTGCTGATCCGCACCAGCGGGGAGCAACGGCTGTCGAACTTCCTGTTGTGGCAGTGTGCCTACACCGAGTTGGTCTTCGTACCCGAGCGCTGGCCGGACTTTTCCCGTGAGATCTTCGAGCGTGCCCTCAACGAATACCGGACGCGCGATCGCCGTTTCGGCGGTCTGACGGCACGGGCGCTGTAGTGACCTGCTCCCGCGTGGCTAGCCTGTCGCGGCCATGATCATGATGATGACTGCCAGCCGATCGCCCATTGCCGGCCGGCGCCGTGAATTGGCGGTCCGCGCCGCGGCTGCGGCAATCCTGATCCCGGTGGTGCTGGCGCTCGCCTGGCTCGGGGGGTGGTGGTTTGCCGGCCTGCTGGCCGTCGCAGGGGGCATAATGGCGCGCGAATGGTGCACCATCGTGCATGCAGGCTCCCTGTTGCAACTAGCCCTTCACTTGCTGGCGGTCGTCGCTGCGGCGCTCGTGTTCGGCCTCTACGGCGGCCAGATGGCGCTTCTGGCTATTGCGGTGATGTGGCTTGTCGCGGCGCTCCACGCCTGGCGGGCAACGCCTGAACCCGGGTTCTGGACCTTCGCCGGGGTGCCTTATGTGGCGCTGCCGATCCTCGCCCTGGTTTCGCTTCGGGCCGACCCGGATTACGGTCTGGTTGCGGTGATCTGGCTGCTTGCGGTGGTGTGGAGCGCCGATACTGCGGCCTATGCGGCCGGGCGCGCCATCGGCGGGCCAAAGCTTGCGCCGGCGATCTCGCCGGGCAAGACCTGGGCCGGCCTGATCGGGGCGGCTGTCGGGGCGGCAGTGGCTGGAAGCGTGGTCGGCGCCCTGGCAGGATTGCCATGGCTCGCCCCGGTGGTGGCGATCGCTGCTTTGCTCGGAGTGATCGAGCAGTTGGGCGATCTTTTCGAATCGCTGCTCAAGCGGCGTCACCGGGTGAAGGATTCCGGTGCCCTGATTCCCGGTCATGGGGGTATGTTGGACAGGGTGGACGGACTGGTGGCGGCGGCGCTGGCAGCGGCTGTCATCGGAATGGCCAGGTCGGACCCGCAACAGACTGGGGCGGGACTGCTGGTATGGTGATGGAACGCATGGCATCGGCCGAAGCGGAGTTGATGGGGGCCGGCGCAACGGGGTCGTCGGTCAAACGGATCGTCATCCTGGGCGCCACCGGATCGATCGGCCAGTCGACCATCGGCGTCATCGGCGAGCATCCGGAGCGCTTCGTGGTCGAAGCCCTGATCGCCAACTCCAACATTGCAGCGCTGGCCCGCGATGCCCGCGCCCTCGGCGCCAAGTGCGCGGTCACCGCCGATGCCTCGCGCTACGAAGAGCTAAAGGACCTGCTGGCGGGCTCCGGCGTCGAGGCGGCGGCGGGCGAAGCAGCGGTGCTTGAGCAGGCCGCCCGCCCGGCCGACATCATCATGGCCGCCATCGTCGGTGCCAGCGGCCTCAAGCCCACACTGGCGGCGGCGCGCGCCGGCACCACGGTGGCGCTGGCCAACAAGGAATGTCTGGTGTCCGCCGGTTCGCTGTTCATGCGCGAGGCGCAAGGCGCCGGGGCGGCGGTCATCCCGGTCGATTCGGAGCATAACGCCATCTTCCAGTGCCTGGAGATGCGCAATCTCGAGCACGTCGAACGAATCACCCTTACCGCTTCGGGCGGGCCGTTCCGGTCCACGCCGCTGGAGACGCTGAAACAGGCCGGGCCGAAGCATGCGCTGCGCCATCCAAACTGGTCGATGGGCCCGAAGGTGACGATCGACTCGGCAACGCTCATGAACAAGGGCCTCGAGGTCATCGAGGCCTACCATCTGTTTCCGGTGGGGCTTGAGCGGCTGGAAGTGCTCGTTCACCCGCAGTCGATCGTCCACAGCCTTGTGTCATATTGCGACGGTTCGGTTCTGGCGCAAATGGGCACGCCCGACATGCGCACCCCGATCGCCAGTGCGCTGGCCTGGCCCCGGCGCATCACAACGAAGGTTGAGCGGCTCGATCTGGCGCACATCGGCAGCCTCAGCTTTGAGGCAGTCGATCATGAGCGCTTCCCGGCGGTGAAGCTATGTCGCGCCGCCTTGAAGCGCGGCGGAAGCGCCACCACCATACTAAATGCCGCCAATGAAGTGGCGGTTGCCGAATTTCTGTCGCATAGACTTGGCTTTCTCGCTATTACAGCCCTGGTTGACGCGGCGCTGTCGCGAGCCGAGGGCGACGCCATGATCGCTCCGTTGCAGTCGTTGGACGATGTCTGGGCGGCCGACAGCTATGGCCGCAAGATCGCCCAAGAACTGGCCTGCAATTTGCAAGGGTGACGGCGGCGGCTGCCGCGGCAGGCGTAAGGCAGCGGCGCAAGCATATTGGTGGCCGACACGGGGCCACCCCGGAGGACGTTATGGACGTATTCGCTGCAGGGGCCGAGTGGATCACGTGGTTCTTGTCCTATGGAGTGCCGTTCCTGGCGGTCCTGACGGTCATCGTGTTCATTCACGAGCTCGGACATTTTTTGGTGGCGCGCTGGTGCGGCGTCAACGTGGAAACCTTCTCGGTTGGATTTGGCCGGGCCATTGTCGGCTGGTTCGACCGGCGGGGCACCTATTGGAAGATCGGATGGGTGCCGCTCGGCGGATATGTCAAGTTCCAGGGCGATGCCAATGCGGCGAGCCTGCCTGCCGACGATCCGGGCGCGGGCAAGCCGGGGGATTTCCACCGCACCTCGGTGGGCCGGCGGGCTGCCATCGTGGTGGCAGGGCCGTTGGCCAATTTCCTGCTGGCCATCGCCATCTTCGCGGTTTCGTTCTCGATTGTCGGAGTGCCGATCAGCACTCCGGTGGTGGAGGAGGTGAGGCCGGGCAGCGCCGCCGAGATGGTCGGCATCCAGCCGGGCGATCGCATCACCCGCATCGAAGGCCATGAGATCACGTCGTTTACCGAAATCCAGCGGCTGGTGGCGGACCGTGCCGACCAGGAGCTGGCGATTACGATTGAGCGCGACGGCCGCGAAATCGCGCTGCGCGTGACGCCGCAGACGACCGAGGTGACCGATCGCTTCGGCGGCACCGTTCGGATCGGGCTCCTGGGCATCTCGCGCGATGTCTCTCAGGATCTCAGATACGAACAGAAAAACCCGGCCGAGGCCGTCGTTCTTGGCGTCTACGAGACCTATTTCGTCCTGGAGCGCACGCTCGCCTACGTGAAGAACATGCTTCTGGGTCGAGTGAGCCCGGACCAGCTGGCAGGACCGCTGGGCATCGCGCAGATATCGGGCCAAGCGGCCTCGGTCAGCCTGGCGGCGCTGTTTCACCTTGCCGCAGTGTTGTCGATCAGTATCGGATTGATTAATCTGTTTCCAATCCCGATGCTGGATGGCGGTCATCTCGTCTTCTACGCAATCGAGGCAGTCCGGGGGCGGCCGGTTGGACAGAATGCACAAGAATGGGGCTTCAAGGTCGGATTGGCTCTGGTGTTGATGCTCATGATTATGGCAACATGGAATGATCTATTGAGGCTGAACCTCTTCTGATGCCTGATTCGGGACGTCGCCCGGGTGTGGTCGACAAACCGGTTCCCATCGACTTCGAATGGGATTAGAACGGCATCGGGATTCGCTGGGGGACGGCGTACGGCAACGGGGAAGGGCCGGATGCGTCATTGGTTTGTGGGAATTTTATGCGTCGGGCTCGCTTTGGCGGTTGCGCCGGCGTCGTTCATCGGGGGCCTCACCACGCCGGCAGTGGCGCAGGTGGTGCGCTCGATCGTCGTGGAGGGAAACCAGCGGGTCGAGGCCGATACCGTCCTGGCCTACATGCAGGTGTCCCCCGGCGAGGAGATGACGCCGTTCAACATCAGCGAGTCGATCAGAGCCCTGTTCCAGACCGGGCTTTTTTCGGATGTGCGGATCTCCCGGCGCAACAACACACTGGTGGTCCATGTCGAGGAGAACCCGATTGTCAATCGGGTGAGCTTCGAGGGCAACCGGCAGCTCGACGATGCCGCTTTGGCCGCGGAGGTCGAGCTGCGCGAGCGCTCGGTGTTCACCCGTGCCCGGGTTCAGAGCGACGTGCAGCGGGTGATCGCGCTCTATCGCCGCTCGGGATATTTCGCAGTCCGGGTCGAGCCCAAGATCATTCGCCTCGATCAAAACCGGGTCAACCTCGTCTTCGAGATCCATGAGGGCACCGCCACGCGGATCGCCCGCATCAACTTCCTCGGCAACGACGCGTTCAGCGACAGTCAGCTGCGCTCGGCGATTTCGACCACCGAGACCCGGTGGTGGCGTTTCTTCTCCACCAGCGACAACTATGATCCCGACCGCATTGCCTTTGACCGGGAACTGCTGCGGCGACATTACCTCAAGCACGGTTATGCCGATTTCCGGGTGATCGCGGTGGCTGCCGAGCTTGCCCGCGACGGGGAAAGCTTCTTCATCACGTTCACCGTGGTGGAGGGACCGCAATACGACGTGGGCGAAGTCGCCATCAACACCGGGACGATGGCGCTCGATCCCGACCGGCTGCGATCGGCCATAACGATCCAGCCCGGCGAGCGCTATGACGCGAGCAAGATCGACAAGTCGGTCGAGCAGATGACGGTGGAGGCCGGCAGAGCCGGTTTTGCGTTCGCCAGAGTCGAGCCCAGCATCGCGCGGGACGAGGTGAACGAAACTCTCAGCGTCACCTTCGAGATCCAGGAGGGGCCGAGGGTTTTCATCGAGCGCATCGACATTGTCGGCAACGTGCGCACGCTGGACATGGTGATCCGCCGCGAGCTCCGACTGGTGGAAGGCGATGCCTACAACCGGGTCATGATCGAGCGCTCGCGGCGCCGGCTCACGGCACTCGACTTCTTCGAACAGATCGACTTTCGCGAGACCCCGGGCAGTGCCCCCGACCGGGTGGTCCTGACTATTGCGGTGGTGGAGAAGTCGACCGGAACGCTCAGCTTCTCCGCCGGCTATTCGACGACCGAACAGATCGTTGGCTCGATCAGCATCTCGGAGCGCAATCTTCTCGGCCGCGGCCAGTTCATACGCCTGCAGACCGCACTGAGCTTCAAGCGGCAGTCGGTCGACTTCAGCGTCACCGAGCCGTATTTCCTCGGCCGCAATATGAGCGCTGGATTTGACGCCTTCGCCACCCGCACCGATCAGTTGCGCGAATCGTCGTTCACCACCCAGCAGATCGGCGGCAGAGTGCGGTTTGGCTTCCCGCTGTCAGAGTTCTCACGCCTGCAGACCAGCTATGGCTTCACCCACCGCATCATCGATGTGAGGCGTCCGGAGAGAGTGTCCCTGGCTATCGCCAGATCCGAGGGCGCGCAGAATATTTCCCTGGCTGGAGTGAGCTACATTTTCGACAACCTCGACAATCCGCTGCGGCCGACATCGGGCGTCAGGCTCGAACTGTCTGAGACCGTGGCCGGGCTTGGCGGGGACGTTTCCTATTTCCGCTCCGAGGTTGAGGGCCACTATTTCAGGCCGCTGTTCTTCGATGGCGTCGTATTGCAGCTCAAAGGCACGGCAGGTCACGCCGAGGGCTGGGCCGGCAGGGAGGTGCCGATCCTCGACCGCTTCTTCAAGGGCGCCGACAGCTTCCGCGGCTTTGAGCGGGCAGGCGTCGGCCCGCGCATGGTCAACCCGGCAAGCACCAGATCCGATGCCATCGGCGGCAAGACCTATGCCATCGGCACCGTCGAGGTGACATTTCCGGTCGGGCTTCCGGAGGAGTGGGGACTGGAAGGGGCGGTATTCTCCGATTTCGGCACCGTGTTCAATGCGCCGGAGAAGTCGGTACCTGCGGGCGACCCCGGTTGCACGCTGCCGGGCGGCGTGATTCCCGACGACCCGTGCACGGTCTTCGACTCAGCGACGTTGCGGGCTTCCGTCGGCGCCGGCGTGATATGGCAGTCGCCGTTCGGCCCATTGCGCCTGGATGTCGCCTGGCCGCTTGCCAAGGCCGATTTCGACCGCACCGAACTCGTCCGCTTCAGCGTTGGCACCCGATTCTAGCCGGGCACCGCTGAAGCTCACCCGTGCGAGGCCGACGTGCCGGACGATGATTCCAAGGGCAAGCTGCAGCAGGCCGATATCGTCCGCATCATGCAGCTACTGCCGCATCGGCCGCCATTTCTGCTGATCGATCGCATCATCGACATGGATGGCGACCTGTCCGGCACCGGCATCAAGTGCGTGACCATGAACGAGCCGTTCTTTGTCGGCCATTTTCCCGGTCAGCCGGTAATGCCGGGCGTGCTGATCATCGAGGCCATGGCGCAAACCGCCGGGGCTCTCGTGGTCAATCACAAGGGCCCGGAAATCGAGGGCAGCCTGGTCTATTTCATGACCATTGACCGGGCACGGTTCCGCAAACCAGTGGTGCCCGGCGACACGCTCCATCTGGCGGTGCGCCGCACGCAACAGCGCAGCACGGTCTGGCGCTATCAGGGCAAGGCCCGGGTCGATGGGGCACTGGTTGCCGAGGCCGAGATCAGCGCCATGCTGGTCACAAGCTGAGCAGCAGCCGACTCGCCCGCTGACGCACGGTCTCGCTACCCGCCGAATCGATGGGAGGCAGATGATCTCAGCCGTGCCGTCAAGCGCTCCGCTCCGGCGCCCGACAGCGAAACACTCGAAACGATCTATCAGCTACCTCGGGTCAGTCCTGAGCTTCCTGCTCGCCGCCACCGGAAGCTGGCTTGAGAGCATTGTGCGCTGCGCCGCCCTGAACTGCGTCGGGGGCCGCGTGAAGGGGAATGGCGATCACTTGGTACTGCTGATTCGACCCTTGCGTCGAATGCTGCACGTCCGCGACGGTCACTTCGGGCTTTGCCGATGTCATCAGCTTCGCATGGCCGTCGCTACATTGGGCAACCGCTTCGCCGGCAAACGCGCCGGCCATGGCTAGGGCGATCGATAAGGCAGCGAATCGAACGGCTTTCATGACCCACCTCTTTGTGAACAGCCAAAACTCCAGACCTGCTCGTCATGATACCCCATCAGGCCGTTTCCGTAAACCGTGAACCGGTCTTCAGCTCGGCAGTGGTGCCGGGCTCCACTCGGCCGCTATTTGCCGGGCACGAGGTCCCGCAAATAGCGGGCTATTCTGAGCTCAGCAGGGCTGCGCTCCAGCGACGACTCGATGCCGAGCTCTTGGCGCAACTCTTCCGGCGGCAGCCAGCCGGGATCAATGCCCCTCATGTCGGGCAGCTCGTGGGCGATGCCCTTATGACAGTCGATGCAGGTATAGTCGTCGCTGGCGATCAGGTATCGGCTGTGAATGTCGACGGCGCGCGGCGACTGGCGCGTGAAGTCCATGGCCACTTCCGAATGACAGTTGCGGCATTCGAGCGAATCGTTGGCCTTCAGCCGCCCCCATTCATGCTTCGCCAGCCGCAGCCGGTGATCGAGAAACTTCCTGCGGGTATCGATGGTGCCGAATATGTGGCCCCACACTTCCTTCGACGCCTGCATCTTGCGGGCGATCTTGTTGGTCCACTCATGGGGCACATGGCAGTCCGAGCAGGTGGCGCGCACCCCTGAGCGGTTGGAATAGTGGACGGTGCGGGTCAGCTCCTCGTAGACGTTGGCCTCCATCTCATGGCACGAGATGCAGAATTGCTCGGTGTTGGTGAATTCCAGCGCCGTGTTGAACGCGCCCCAGAATATGACGCCGCCGAAAAAGCCGCCGAGGGTCAGGAAGCCGAGGCTGAGATTGCGGCTGGGGCTGCTGACAACACCCCAGAAATCCAGAAAAAGCTGCTTCAAACGCTGCATGGGCGTCACTCGCCCCTCGGAGTCAGCAGCAGCATGTCGCGATAGACATTCTCCACCAGAGGACGCGCCCCGGTCTGCTGCACATGGCAGGCAGTGCAGAAGTAACGACGCGGAGCCACATCTGCCAGCATCTGCCCATCGCGATCGATGAAGTGGGTGAAGCTGATCATCGGCGCCCCGACGAGCTGGGTATATTCCCTCCGGTGGCATTCCAGGCACCGGTTAGTGGCCAGCGACACCTGATAGCCTTCGATGGCGTGCGGAATGACTGGCGGCTGTTCAGGATAGCTGCGCATGGGACGCATCTCGAAGGTGACGGTGCCGGAGATCGGCGGCGCCGGCACGTCGGCCATCGGGTCGGCGGGGCCGGTCAGCCTGGGGACGATGTCCTGGGCAAACACGCCGGCGGCGATGACGGCAAGCGCCGGAAGACAGATCAGCAGACCGATCGCGCCCCGCGACAGCCTCATGCCAGGGTGATTCTGACTGCGCATTTCTTGAAATCCGTCTGTCGGGAGATCGGGTCGGTTGCGTCAAGCGTCACCTTGTTAATGAGCTGGCTTGCGTCGAACCAGGGTACGAACACAACACCACGCGGCATGCGGTTGCGGCCGCGCGTTTCAAGCCGCGTCCGCATCTCGCCGCGCCGCGAGGCGACCCGGATCTCCACCCCGCGGTTGAGGCCCCGGTCGCGGGCATCGTCGGGATGCATGTAGCACAGCGCGCCGGGAAACGACCGGTAGAGCTCGGGCACCCGCATGGTCATCGAGCCGGAGTGCCAATGCTCGAGCACCCGGCCCGTCACCAGCCACAGATCGTATTCCTCGTCTGGTGCCTCGGCTGGCGGTTCGTAAGGCACGGCAAGAATGACCGCCCGCCCGTCCGGCCTGCCGTAGAACTCAACGCCGGCGCCTGGCGTCACGTAAGGGTCGTAGCCTTCGCGGAAGCGCCAGCGGGTCTCCTCGCCGTCGACCACCGGCCAGCGCAGGCCGCGGTTCTGGTGATAGACGTCGAAGGGCGCAAGGTCGTGCGCCTTGCCCCGGCCAAACTCGGCATACTCCTCGAACAATCCCTTTTGAACATAGAAGCCGAAATGCTGGGCGTCATTGTTGGCATAGTCCGGATCGGTCTCGTCCAATCCGAAGCGGTCCACCTTGCCATTGGCGAACAGGACCTCGAACAGCGTCTTGCCGCGATAGTCCGGATTGTTCTGGAGAATTTCGTCAGGCCACACTTCGTCAGTCGTGAAGCGCTTGGAAAACTCCATCACCTGCCACATGTCCGACCATGCCTCGCCCGGCGCCTGGACAAGCTGGTGCCAGAAATGGGTGCGTCTTTCGGCGTTGCCATAGGCGCCCTCCTTCTCAACCCACATGGCGGCGGGAAGCACCAGATCGGCGGCACGCGCCGTAATCGTCGGATAGGCCTCCGACACCACGATGAAATTTTCCGGGTTGCGATAGCCGGGGTAGGTCTCGTTCGATACGTTCGGCGCGGCCTGCATGTTGTTGTTGACCTGCACCCAGTAGAAATTGATCTCGCCATCCTTCAACAAGCGGTCCTGCTGGACGGCGTGAGCCCCGACCCAGTCGGGCAACAGGCCGTCCGGCAGTCGCCAGATCCCTTCGGCGATCCGACGGTGCTCCGGATTGGTCACCACCATGTCGGCGGGAAGCCGATGGGCAAACGTTCCGACCTCGCGCGGCGTGCCGCAGGCCGAGGGCTGGCCGGTCAGCGAAAACGGACTGTTGCCGGGCTCGGAGATCTTTCCGGTCAGCAGATGCAGGTTGTAGACCATGTGGTTGGCCCACACGCCGCGCACATGCTGGTTGAAGCCCATGGTCCACAGCGACATGACCTTGCGGTCGGGATCGGCGTAGAGCTCTGCAAGTTGCTCCAGGAGATCGGGCTCGACGCCGGAAAGCTGCGAAGCGGCATCGAGCGTGTAGGCGGACACGAACTCGGCAAACTCCTCGAAGCTCGACGGCACCATGGCGCCCGGGTCGCCGGCGCCGGCCGCGCGCTCCTGGAGGGGATGCTCAGGCCTCAGGCCGTAGCCAATGTCGATGGCGCCGGTGAAAAATGCCGTGTGCCGACTGATGAACTCCTCGTTGACCCGTCCGGTGGAAATGATGTGGTGGGCAATGTAGTTGAGTATGGCGAGGTCAGTGCCGGGTTGAAACACGATCGGGATGTCTGCGAGATCGGAACTGCGGTTGGTGAATGTCTGCAGCGAGGCAACCCGGACATGGGGGTGGCTCAGTCTGCGATCGGTGAGCCGCGTCCATAAAACCGGATGCATCTCGGCCATGTTGGCCCCCCACAGCACGAAGGCATCGGCGTGCTCGAAGTCGTCGTAGCAGCCCATCGGTTCGTCAATGCCGAACGTGCGAATGAAGGCGGTAGCGGCCGAGGCCATGCAGTGGCGGGCATTGGGATCGAGGTTGTTGGACAGAAAGCCGGCGCGCATGAGCTTGGAGGCGACGTAGCCTTCCCATATCGTCCACTGGCCCGACCCGAACATGGCGACAGCCCGGGGGCCCTTGTCGCGCAGCACCCGCTTGGCCTGCTCGGCCATCACGTCGAACGCCTCGTCCCACGAGACTGGCTCGAACTCTCCCTCCTTGTCGTAGACGCCGTTGCGCTTTCGCAACAGCGGCTGGGTCAGGCGATCCTCGCCGTACATGATCTTGGACAAGAAGTAGCCCTTGACGCAGTTGAGGCCGCGATTGACCTCGGCCTGCGCGTCGCCATGGGTGGCGACAACCTGTCCTTCGCGTACCCCGACCATGACGCCGCAGCCGGTTCCGCAGAAGCGGCACGGCGCCTTGGACCACTTGATCTGCAACGCCGCGGCGCCGCCGGGAACGGGCTGGGCGTTGGCCGGAAGGCTGATCCCGGCGGTGGCGGCAGCTATCGCTGCGGCCTGCGCCTTGAGCATGTCGCGCCGAGTAAGCGTCATGGAAGCTC